>CABXDI010000004.1 GCA_902510815.1 uncultured Verrucomicrobiota bacterium
TTTCCATAACAATTAAGGAACAACTAGTATGCCTTACAAAAACAGTCACAAGACCATTAGTGACACTACTCTTAGAAACGATAGAATTAACTTCTTCGGTTATCTCGTAAGTACCTTTTCCACTGGTAGATATATTGAAACTATCAGTCAAAACATTCATTCTGAAATACAATATAGATAATTATCAGATCGCAAAAATATTGCACCGTTACTCATTGCAGGCGTTCCATGAAACTGACTATTATCGCTTAATATCTTATTATGTGAGATAAGCTCAAATTTTTTATCAGCATTAAATACAAAAGCACCTCCTCTTCTGCTTACTACATAAATCTTACCCCCGGCACAAACGGCTCCAGCGTAAAAAGGCTTACCTTTCGATCCCTTACCTCTAGCATCCAACCGTTCACGAAATAACATCTCACCCGATAAAGCATCAGCGCAACACGCATAGCCAGTATCACTGGCCCAATAAAGTCGTCCATCAACAAGAACAGGAGTGGGAACATAAGAAGATTGATTATCTTCCCAAATCATCGCCTCTTCAGATAACTCCCCTTTTTGTTTATTAATCTTAATAGCACAACGTCGTAAACTAGGATATCCACCGAAAATATAAACTGTATCTTTTCCTATAACAGGACTGGGAGATACATTGCCAGTAATATTAGTTTTCGCAAACCACCTTAATTTACCTGTTCCTGGATTCATACCCCATAGCTCCCCTGGCACTGGCAATACAAGGTCAAATCTACTCTCTTTTGATTGCATTATCACTGGAGTCGCATAAGCCATTTCAAGACTGTCAGCTTTTGATTTCCACTTTTCTTCACCATTCTCAGGATCCAATCCATATAGAGCTAAAGATTCTTCTGCAGCGCTTACGATGAGTGTATTATTAAAAAAAATAGGACTCGCAGCAGAACCCCATTTCCGACTAGTCGAACCAGTTCCAAGGTTCTTTTGCCAGAGTTTTTTTCCATCTAAACTATAAGAATGCACTCCGCTCTTTCCAAGATAAACAAAAAGACTTTCAGCAGCCACTACCGGTGTATTTGATGCATATCCATGTTCGGTCAAAAACCCCCCGTAAGGATCCTCCGGCAACCGAGCATCTACATCATCTTTCCATATTATGGTTCCCTTTTTTTTATCTATACACAAAACATGCCTAATCAATTTAGAGGTATCTTGACTCCCTTCTTTAACTCCAGAAAAACTTGTTACAAAAACCCTATTACCAAAGATAACAGGACTTGAACTACCAGGGCCAGGTAATTTACATCTCCATAATATATTTTTCTTTTCATCCCAAGTAATAGGCACTGAATTTTCACCAATACCTTGGCCATTAGCTCCTCGAAAACGCATCCAGTTCTCAGCTGTAGCAATTGAAATCATTTTAAAAATGAAAAATAAAATAATAATAATCTTAAGATTTTTCATGTTCTTATATTAATTATTTATTCAATGGTTGAGAGTTATTTTTAGATTGTGGGTCTGTTAGCGTTTTTAAGAATGCTACAATAGATTTTTTATCTAATTAATTTATCGCTTTTGCCTCAAAGACTTTGAGTGCCAATAATCATCTTTCCCAAATTTTTGGCCCTCAGCAAAGCTCTTATCAGGACCGCTGGACTGAATAGCGTATCCATCATTAGAAAAAAAATATCTATACTCTTTACCCCAAGGGTCTTCGTGACTCTCTACACCATTTAACACTGAAACAATAGAGTCAGGACCTGAAGATGGCCACGAACCATTTTCGGCGTAATAAGATTCGAGCGCTTTGCCAATTCTCGCCATCTGATTTTCAACTCGCTTAACCTCTTTTCTACCTGAGAAAAAAGGATATATGAAAATTGCAAAAATGAGAATCAATACGATACCTAAAGCAAGACGATTTACTATAGAGTTAATTCCACTGATTAAATTTTTTATCACGACTGAAATTGTTCTAATTCGGCCGGATCGGTTTAACCTCAGCTTCTTCAGTTCCAAGACCTGAAGAATTTGACTGATTCGACTGTGAAGCTTCTCCGGTATTAGTTTTAGGACTTACCTGATTGTCACTCCCAGGAACAGACAAAGCTTCATCATTAAGCTGATTTTTTTTGATCCCATCGAGCGCTGAATCAACAACTTTTATATAGCCTCTATCACCTCTATAATACCAAACAGTTCTAAATAGATTAGCATCATAGGCTGACATGACAACTTGACCAAGAAGTATACCTTTACCTTTCATTGCAGATAAAACCCAAATAGGTTCATCACCAAATTCAAGACTTCTTAATTTATAATCTACGTAATCAAAACCTATTTTTGCAGCGCGAGCTTCTTTTATAAGCACTTGAAATGCCTTTGTAGAATCAATCTTAATTTTATCTGAGGAAGCAAAACCTGTAGGCAAATTATTAGGATAAAATTTTGTGCTCTCGCCTTCATTAATTGTTTTATCGATACTGACACGCACACTTCTCAATCTGAGCTGACTTCTTTCATCATTCACAACTACAGTCCACTCCCTTGGTTGGCTCTGACCCCTAAATCCACGTATTTCAACTATCTTATCAGCAAAATACTGACCATATTGAGCTTGGATTTTTTGAAGTGCTTCATTCGCTGAAAGCCCAAGAGGGTCATCCTCCTGAGCGCTAGAAAATGTCAAAAATAAAGGGAAAATTAAAAGGAGTATCTGTTTCGGATAGATAGTTAGTATCTTCATAATAATAAAAATACGGTGATTTAAATTAGAATCTTAGCACTTATTTAATAAAAAACGCCAAGATTTAAAATTAAATCTTATTAAAAAAGCTATCACTTTTGTATGAGGTCGGGCAAACTCATCTGAAAGTGCAGGAAAAAACTCTCAGTGGAACAATAGAAAGGGTCACCTTTCATAATGAAGAAAATGGCTATTGTGTACTAAGAGTCAGCATGAGCGATACTCGCAAGGCTCAGACAGTAGTCGGCAATTGCGCAGCTCCTAATGCGGGAGAAGAAATCGCAGCTCGAGGAGAGTGGATAAAAGATGATCAGTACGGTTCACAATTTAAAGCATCAGAAATAAGCACCTCTGAACCAGATAATCTTAAAGGTATTGAGCGTTACCTCGGCAGTGGTCTTATAGACGGCATAGGTCCAACCTACGCTAAAAAGTTGGTAAAGAAATTTGGTCCTGAAGTTTTTAACATTATTGATGATCGCTCCAAGAGATTAGAAGAAGTAGAAGGCATCGGACCAAAAAGAAGGCAAGAGATAAAAAAATCTTGGGAAAAACAAAAATCCGTAAGAAGGATTATGGTGTTTCTTCACCAGCACGGTATTAGTACAGCACGAGCTGTTCGAATTTACAAAACATACGGTGACGAAAGCATTAAGAAACTCAGGAATAATCCATATAGACTATCTCATGACTTACATGGAGTAGGATTTAAAACAGCAGATGCAATCGCATCAAAGTTAGGAATTAATTTTGATGACTTGTCAAGAATTGAAGCCGGCTTGCACTTTGCACTTCAAACAGCAACTGGTAATGGGCACTGCGCTTTACCTGAAATCGAACTCATTGAATCAGCCACTGAACTTTTAGGCGTCGATCAAATCAAAATAGAAGATTGCCTGAATAAAATAATCACCAAGAGAGAGGTAAGTAAAGATGAAATAAACTCAGTCCCTATGATATTTCCTCCACAATTAATTGCATCTGAAAAAATAATATCAGAAAGAATCTTAAATCTAGCGTCAAGGAAACCAGATTATCCGAAATTTGAAATTGAAAAAGCATTATCCTGGTGCCAAAAAAAAATCGGCTATTCATTAGCTCAAGGTCAAAGGAAAGCCGTTGAATTAGCCCTAAGAGAAAGGGTCTTGATTATTACGGGTGGGCCTGGAGTCGGCAAAACAACAATACTTCGTAGTGTACTAATGATTTTAAGAGCTAAGAAAGTAGCTCCAATATTGTGCGCACCAACTGGAAGAGCAGCCAAGAGAATGTCCGAAAGCACAGGGCTAGAAGCTTCAACAATACATCGATTACTCGAATTTAAAGGTCACTCAGGCAAGTTTTCACATGATGAAAATAACCCCGTTGAAGGTGACCTTTTCATCGTGGATGAAGCATCCATGATTGATACCCAACTGATGTCTTCATTTCTCAGAGCGTTGCCAAAAAATGCTCATCTAATTTTAGTTGGTGACGTTGACCAATTACCTTCAGTCGGGCCTGGGAGTGTGCTCTCAGATATGATAAACAGTAACGAATTACCAGTAGCAAGGCTAAATGAAATATTCCGACAATCCTCAGAGAGTCGAATTATAACCGCTGCACACGAGATCAACGAAGGAATACTCCCAATAGAATTGACCAAATCTGCCAAAAATGATCCTAAATCTGATTTCTTTTTTATCAGTTCCGATGAACCTGAGAAAACATCCGAAACGATCGCAAATATTGTGAGTCGTAGGATTCCAGAAAATTTAGGTTTGGATCCAGTTAATGATATTCAAGTTATAACACCAATGCACAGAGGAAGCTTAGGCACCCAAGCGCTGAACAGAAAGCTTCAAGATTCATTAAATCCTGCAAACGAATCAACATTTGAAATTGAAAGGTTTGGAGCTCGATACAGAGTAGGAGATAAGGTCATTCAAACAAGAAACAATTATGATAAAGAAACATTAAATGGAGACATCGGGAAAGTAATAGAAATATCTACAGACCCTGGAAAAATCATAATACAATTTAGTGGACAAAGAACTGTTTCTTACGAACCCGGTGAACTTGATGAAATTTCACCAGCATTTGCCATTACAGTTCACAAGTCTCAAGGAAGTGAATTTCCTTGTGTTGTTATACCCGTTAGCACACAGCACTTTTTATTGCTTCAGAGAAATCTTCTATACACAGCTATAACCAGAGGAAGTAGAGTAGTAGTACTTGTAGGTCAAAAAAAAGCCGCCGCAATGGCTGTTAAGAATATAGATACGAAGGAACGCTACCGTGGGCTTTTACAAAGATTAATCCATTAAATTCAAAGCTGGTGAGTTTGTGGCTGGATAATCACATCTCCTGTAACGAGATGACAAGGACTCTCTATAACATTTACAATTGATGAGGCAGCATAATTGACTGGTATCATTTTGTCGCGAACCACATTCATTTCTAATTTGTCCCAAAAAGGGGTATCGACACCTCCAAAATAAAAGTAAGTAAATTGAATACCCTTTGAACGATATTCAAGCTCCATTGATTTAAGAAAACCAATGGCACCAAACTTACTAGCACAATAGGCTGAAGCTCCGCTCATGGGAGCTCTTCCAAGAATTCCAGGAGTATAAATAAACCGCCCTCCACCAGATTTCGCCATAATTTCTCCGATTTTTTGAGCAATCAGGAAAGTTGCTCTCATGTTTGTATTAGTAACTTTCACAAAATCAAGATCCGTCATGTCTTTAACTTTTTTGATGAGACCCACTCCCGCGCAATGAACACAAACATCAATATTTCCGAGCGATTCAATACTCGATTCAACAAGATTTGAAACAAAAGCTGACGATGTAAGATCACCTGCTAAAATCCCAGCAGAATCCTCTATTTTATTTAAAGATAATTCATTTCTTCCAGTCAGAAAAACTGAGTGTTTTCGAGAGATTAGAGATTTTGCAACTTCTCTTCCTATTCCGCTTGAAGCACCAGTGATTAAAACCTTTTTGACGTCTGTTGCGTTATCTACGATGGACATAATGTTTTTTAACGAACTTTAAAATTATTTAGACTTGAAAATATTTACCCTAAAACAAACCCAAGAAATACCAGTCTCTTTGGAGGAGGCTTGGGATTTCTTTTCTAGGCCTCAAAACCTGAACGAAATCACACCACCAGATCTAGAATTTCGTATCACTTCAGGAAAACCCGAACCCATGCACGAAGGACAGATTATAACATACAAAATAAAGGTGGCTCCAATGATATGGAACAGTTGGGTTACTGAAATCAAGGCTGTCAAAACTGGAAAACAATTTATTGATGAACAACGAAGTGGACCTTACAAATTTTGGCATCACTTACACCAATTTGAATCAACAGATAACGGTACACTTTTAAAAGACTTAGTAAATTACTCCCTTCCGTTCGGAATTTTAGGAAATGTCGCACACTCTTTGTATGTAAAAAATAAGTTGCAGAAGATATTCAACTTTAGAAGACAAATTCTCTTAGAAAAATTCGGCTGAATGTTTATTCAGAGATTGCATCCAACTCTTGAAACTTTTTAAGCCTCGATTTTAATGCCTTAATTTCAATAGCTTGCGCACTTTCAGAGTGTAGCATTAAAAAGCTTTCAATGAGTTCCAAAGCTACATCAAATTGGGCTTGGTCTACTTTACGGTTAATCGCAGCAGTCAAGGCCTCAACACTGTCATCAGCTCTAAAATTAACATCATCAATGAAGACCTCCCCAGATCCTCCTTCGATAGCGCCAGTCACAAATCGAAAAAGTAATTTCACTGATCGAACATTATCCGGAATTTCAACATCAGGCACTACTATTTCTTGCCACTCACCGACTTTACCACTGAACTGCTTGAATCCTGTACCTTCCATTTTTTGCTCATCTTCATTAAACCATTCAATAAAATATTGTTGAATGTAACCACCTGAACCTTTTTTCATTTGTTTAACAAAAAAAGTGAACTCATAATTTAGAGCGCTCAAAAACTTACCGTTTACTGTTTTTATAATATGGGCTTCGCTAGGAGTTTTGCCTACATTTTGAAGATTAATGTATGCACTATAAGATCCCGAATTTGCATCAGAGCCTGATTTTATAGGTGGTTGACTACTGGTAAAAACCCAACCTTCCGCATCATCATTCTGACCTTCTTCAAAGCTAGAATTATAAATTATTGAAGAAACCTTTGGGGTGCTTTTAGCAGTATTAAACTCGTCAGCTGAAAGCATTCCAAGAAATAATGAGCCCATCAATACAAATGAAACATTGAAAAAAATCCTCTTCATTGATTTATCATTTCGATTTATCATAATTGAATCAACTTAATCAACTGTTATTCTCATAAAACGGATTCTTGAACTATCATTATCTTTAAAATCAAATTGTAAACCAGCTCTGACAGTTTGCATTATATCACCCTCTGAAATTACCTGATAAGTTACTTCGTCGGGAGCATACCTCCAATTAGAAAGGTCATCTGAAATCTGAACTCTGACCTTATAATCACCTAATGATTTTAAAATTGTATATGTTAAAAATAGACCATCATCATCTCTTGTTGCCTTAGGAAACAAATTCTTCGGATCTTGATTCAGAGGATCTAGAGCAAAAATATATTCTAGAAGATTTGAAACTCCATCCTGGTCAGGGTCATCAATAACACTTGTTTGACCTTGAATTTCTCCACCAAATTGCTCTATAACCCATTTCCCGTAGCCATCATTAATTTTGGGGGTAAAGATACTCCAACTATCGTAAACTCCCCAACTCATTATTGAAGCAGAGGGATCAACTATAATAAGAGAAGAGCCTTGCCCATCCGTTTGAGGATACCAACTATCGTCGTATTCAAAATCAAGCACTCCAGCAGAAATTGAAGACAACTCTAGGCGAATTCTTTCACCACCATTATCAAGCTTACCACTGTATTCCCCTAATACATTAGTAATTTCAGCATTTTCAGAAAGAAAACTTTCAATATTTCTAACCACATAAACCGACTGACCTGGTTCAAGAGTCGATTCAGGGAATTCATAATTAATTCCTTCAACAAAGCGTAAATCACCAAGAGGAATTATTTCATCTCCTATGTTCTCTAATTTAATGTATTCACCGTCTGTACCTGAAAGAGGATTATACATTATCTCAGTTATTCTAAGACTCTGGATTATCTTTTGTTCTTCAACTAGATCAGACTCATTGGAGTATCCTGGTGTAGGTAATTGAAAAGAAGTTAAAATATTATTACCATCACTAACTCTACCTCGAGATATATCATCTAATGAATTAGAATAATCAATTCGGTCAATTTCATTCAAGTCGACATCAAAAAGACCTATCTCATCCTGAATTTTGGAAAGAGAAAAGTTGAGATGTGGTGAACCTTGATTCAAATCATTGTCTGCAATATATTTGATGAACCCTTTCGCATCAATATAACTCAGTTGAGGAATAATATACTTTCTTGGAAAATTATTAGGGTCATCACTTAAAGACATTCCTCCAAGATGAACAGGATAATTATAATGATTATATAGCTCTAAAAAATCATTATCAAAAACAACACCACTACTTGATAACCATTCATTAATTACTATACCCTCACTGGATGCAATCGGAAGCTTTGAACTATTAGCCGAACCTGGAGTAGGTAGCATTAAAGCAAATTCACCATACCTTCCATACCTTCCAATAGACTTGTCTATGAGCTGACTGCCAAACTCAATACTATCAACTAATTTTCCTCCATTTTGAAGTGATTCAAAAAGAGAAATAAATTCGCCATCACGATCTAAACCAAAACCAGTATGCAGGCCAGAGGTACCATCTACATCATTAGCATATATAGTCAGAAATTCATTCGGACCAATAACAGTTCCAGCTGGAAATTGAAAACCAGTACTGATATCATTATCTTGAGAAATAACCATGCCTGAAAGAACTCTTGGAGAATCACTATCATTCCATAATTCGATGTAATCAGGAAAGGTTTCCTCGTGATTAAATGATCCTTGGTTGTCTGCAAGAATCTCGTTAATGACTAACTTAGAAGCACTTTTATCAACAACCCACGTTTTTGACCTTGTCGCATTTTCCTGCCATTTTCCTGCAGAATTTTTACCTATCACTTCAACATAATGAGAACCCTCTGTTAATTGCTCAAGTTTTATTGGCTGATCAATTTCCACAGGCTCTGACCACTCTTGATTATCTAATCTCCAACGATACTCAGCAGTGAAAACAGCGTTATCTTGGATGCCTGAAATACCAGGAATATAAACACTAATTTGTGCATTATCTTTCCGAGTTATTGCATTGGGCTCTCCACTAATTGCTGCACCATAAGAAACATTCCAACCCATATCAAGACCATTAACACCTGATCCAACAGCAGGTGATCCATTACTAACGGAAAAGTTTAAAGAGGCTAGATCATTAAACAAAGGTTCACTTGAAATATTCCCTTGGCCAAGGTTTGTATTTTCTTCAGGAAGAATGTTTTTTTCAGCAATTATCTCTGGATCATTTTCTTGCCCTTCTGAAAATTGATGCGCAAATAAAGGTGCATCTAAATCAAATATATTACCACGAACAGAGATCTTTCGACCTGGAACAACGCCACCTCTTAATGGCTCGTCAAAACTAATCGAAGCAACGCCAACACGCACAACAGTGTTATTTTCGAAAATAGCATCACTATTATTTTTAAGAAGTAATGCATGGTCAACATCATAGAAAAGATTCCTAATCACAGTGAGGTGAGCATCATTATCGGTAGCAATAGCCGCCGCACTACTCTCTCTGTTTGGATCATCTTTATGGACATTAAAAAATTTATTTCCCTCGATATGTGCATCAATTCCATCAAAATCCAAACAATCATCAGTACTACCAAAGAAAGTATTATTGATAACATAAATAATTGGTCCAGGTCTCCTGCCACCAGAAAAATCAATTATGTCATTGTAACCGGAAGATATACCAAAAGAATTTCCTGAAAGGTTAAAGAAATCATTACCATCAAGGTTTTCACCATGTATAGCCTCTTCGCCAGAGGTAGACGGAAAATTGCAATTAATTACATCTACTTGAGGATGGCTTAGTTCAAGTATTGTTTTGTCCGTCCCTGTCCAAGTTACTTCTTCTAGATGAAGTTTAGAACTCGATATACTAATAGATTGGTCACCGCCATCAGATCTATTTTGTATGAAATTTGATAATTTATTATCTTGTAAAGTTTCTTCAAAATATATCCCTTCCCAACCTCTTGAGGAATTAGGTGCACTAGTAAATGTAATCGGGTTAAAATCCGCTCCTTCAGCTAATAGCCTCCCCTTTACGGTCATCCTTGAACCCTCTGAAAAATAAACAGTCACACCCGGTTCAATCATTAAATTAAAACCCGAGGGAACTTCATAATTTCCATCAATAAGATATGGGCCACCTTCAAGACTCCAGATTGTATCTCCTTCAATTGGCTGAGCAGGATTAATTTTTTCAGTATCATACCAAATTGGCACTAACTCAGAACCTATCACATTTCCTTTTGAGTCAACAGCTTCAACCGTCACTTGGTTGACCCCAGGTGACATTAAAGGAACAGGGCCAAGTCCTAATAATTCTAAATCAAAACTAATATCTCGACTGCTAGGACTCCTTTGATGCACTTCTACAGCAATAATATTATTTTCATTTTGTAAAGATTCTGGACTAATGTTGAAGCTTTGAAAAGTTGCGTTCCTTACAGTGTCAGTAGCCAAGCTTAAGTAATTTGCATCAAGCTCTAAATTCTCTCGAACCAACTCTTCACCATTTAGATAAACCGCTGCTCCGTCATCATAGAGCAATTCAAGTCGAAAACTAGCAAATCTATCAGCATCGATTACATCAAAACTCTTCCTAAAATAAGTAGTTATATGCTTATTATCCGGATCACCCCCAAAGGATAAAGTGGTCACTTCTCCTCTATCACCATAACCCATTTCAGTTCTGGCTATTTTCCAGCTAGAATCATCAAAGTCTGAATCGCGCCATAATATACCCTGATCAGTACCATCATCTAAATATTTCCATTCTGAACCAGCAGATAAAACCACCTGAGATTCTGCCAAATCTCCATCCCATATACCATCTCTCCTATTGAGCGGAACCGATACACCATTAACTCTTATCTCGGCAGTAACCTCAGGATCAAAAGTTCCCTCCAAACCTGTTAGCCGCTGATCAGTCGTTCTTGCAAAACCATTCGAACTATTTAGTGAGCTCTGTGCAGAAAATTGCCCTGATATTTGAGAAAGAATGAATAATCTACGGTCATCCATAAAATCTATAATATCATCCGAAATGTCACTATCCTCGGGAAGCCAGTTTAAAGAATTTTTAACAATAGCATCAAATCTGTCCTTAGAAAAAACCGTTCTCAAAAGCTCATCAATATTTTTATAATAAAGTCTTAGAATCGTTGGCTCGTTAAAGAACTCATTCAACTGCGGCATCGTTTGACCTCCAAAATTTGTAATCGCTGGAAAAATTGAATCATCAGGATCCGTATCCGTATCTCCGAGTCCAAAAATTGTATCAAAATCATGAGGAATTAATTTAAAGCGCTCGTCTACCAAGCCTCTGTACAATTTATAATCATCATCAGTTCCATTAGATAGATTAGTTTCTCGGCTAAGAACAATAGTCATGAAGGCAAACCATCGAGTCCATTGCTCAACATCTATAACTTCAGAAACACCTTGAAAGTATTCATCACTAGAAGTGTTATTCATAACCCTCATGAAACGGTGTAAGTCAGACCAATCATCAAATGATTCATTCGATCCTTTTGACCAACCATCAGAACGATAACGATTAGAATCTGGCCCTAGGGTCTCAGTTGATCTAATAGACCATTTCACATCAGGCCTCGCCTTGGAATAAATATTACCTCCTGAATCATTTGGGTAATGGTCATCCGCCCACTTACCATCGATAGCTTCAACATGAAGATACGAACCATATCGACGCTCATTATCATTATCATTTGCTCTATTGACACCATTGTACCTCAACTGAACTGGTCTCGCTGATGCCGCCTCAATTCCTGACAAATTCGCTAAACGAGACCCTAAAAGTTGAAGATAAATATATTGGCTATTTAAATTAATCTTGGTCGTTCCATTCAAAGGATTATCACGTGGAATATTAAGGCGGTTGTTTCGTGGATTCCTCGTTCTACTTCCAGCCCCTCTAACTCTAACTCCACATTGGTATCGTATTTCGTAGCCTTCCCCCTGCCTTACTATTAAAGTTGCATTCTTCTGCGCATCACTAGAACTATTGAAATTCCGAAAACGAAAATCTCTATCCTCTTCAACTGTCATAACAAGTCTGTAAACCGGCTGTTCCCCCAAAAAGTTCTCATCATCGAATTGAAACAACGCATTGGCGCCTTTTTCATTTTCTCCAACATTTGGCCATCTTCTAATAGAATCACCTGTGCCTGATGTAATGAAAAACTCAATCACTGTTTCATTATCTTGGGCCGGAACTACGGCACTAAAAATACTATCGTCTGATTTAAGGTCGCCATTAGCACCTTGATCTTCCATTATGGACTCAATAAAATCACCGGGGTCTGAAGTCGAAACTCTCCAATATAATTTAGCACCTAAACTCGAATCTTTGGCTCCTTTTAGTTTAGTACTTACAACTACCTCTTGACCAGAACGCGGCACAGGAGGGTAATGTTTGACCTCCAAAATAAGAGGGGTATTTAGAGTTGATGGAATGTTATTTTTATCACCAGGGGTTGGGGAATTACTAGAAATCCAATTCTGTCCGTGCTTATTAGAAATATCAATGTTTGCCAATTGCAGTGATGCTCCTTCACCATCAGTCGGTGTACTCCATTTCCACCCAGATTCATCTCTGAGCACACCAGAGTCGTCCTCTGGCACTCTAATAGCCCAATCACCTTGATCAGAATATGTTACATCATCAACTTCATCACCAAGCGCATCTTTAATTCTTATCCTTTCTCCGCTATTACTTAATCGCCCTTGCCAAGGACCTATCAAATTATCAACTGCACCGTAAACAGATACAAATTTTTCAGGATTTGCAGCGACCACGTAATACTCACCGGGAAGAATACTAACTTCTGGAAATTCAAAATTTACCCCTGAACTAAATGTCCAACCCTGCATAGGCACAGGACCTGATCCTATATTGTGTAATTCAATGAATTCCTCAGATGGATCACCTGAAGAAGAATTATACATAATCTCAGTGATAATAACTGTATTGTCCGGACCGCCGATTTCTAATTCCACAGTAGCAATATTAGAAACCTTACCATTAGCTATAGAATTGTATTTAAAGGAATCTTTTCCGGCAAAATTTTCTGCAGGAGTGTAATCAAAAGAGCCGTCAGCATTTAAGTTAAGTATGCCCTGCCCTAAATATTCAACTAAGTTCGCCTCAGCTAAATCACCTTCAATGTCTTGGTCATTTGTAAGAACTCCTTTGTCAGATGGAATACTAATAGATTGACCTATCAATACAAAAAAATCATCATCCTTAGCAACCGGAGCGTCATCTACATCAATAATATAAATCTGACATTGAACTGGTATTGAGTTTTGATAACCATCATGAAGGGCAAATTCAAAAACGTCAAATCCACTATAATTAGCCTCTGGAGCATATACAAAACTTCCATCATTGGAAAGTGAAAGCACTCCATGCTGAGGCTCACTAATAAGAACTACACTCAAATCATCTTGCTCCTCGTCTATACTTTTAGAAATTAAACCAAATTCTACATCTCTCTCCAAAACGGAATCCTCATAAACTACATAACGTTTAATCTTTGCTAATGGAGGAGCATTCACACGAATCGTAACTTTAGCAGGATCAGAGGTAAATTCACCGTCCGACACTTCATAATTGAAATTTACCAAACCAGAAAAATCTGGATCAGGTGAAAAAATTAACTCACCATCTTCTTTTTCATTTAGCTGTCCTGATTCAGTTTCTGATAAAATTTTTACACTTAATTCATCTCCGTCTGGATCCAAATCATTTGAAATCAATTCTGCGATATTTATAGAAAATTCACTATCAGGCGGAGTTAAATAATAATCTTCGATTGCAACTGGGGGATCATTTACAGGTAATACATTAATAGTTGCGATCACATAAGGTGCCTCACCTGATAAATCAGCAACACGATAAGTAAATTGATCCTGACCAGAAAAATTTTTATTTGGTATATAAATAAAAGACCCATCTTCTGAGAAACTAAGCGAGCCGTTTTGTGGATCAGAATTTAAAATGGCGGAAATATCAACACCGTCCGGATCATAATCATTTTCAAGGACACCATCCCCAGCATCAACTTGAAGCAAAGTATCCTCTGAGGTCTGAAATTTCTCTCCAAAAGATATTGGCAGATCATTAGAGCCAGCTTCAACTAATATAAAAACTTTACCATCGTCCGAATACTCACCATCTGATAAAGTGTATTCGAAAGTGTCATCTCCTTCATAATTTAAATTCGGTATATAGCTGAAGCTACCATCTTCATTTAGTTCAAGTTTCCCATGTTCCGGTGGAACAAGTAAGGAGACTTTTAAGTCATCATTATCAGCGTCTACGTCATTACTCAAAATTGAAACTCCTTTACTAAGGGTCGCAGTTAAACGCATATCAAACCCTAAATCAGAACTCGTGCTACTTGTTTGATGCACTTCGACTGCTACAAGGTTATCTCCATCAATTAGTACTGAGGGGTCGACATCAAACTCAAAGTAAGTCAACTCATCTGCTTCACCTACGACTTCTATAGAAACATCTTCGAAGCCTGCATCAGGAACTAAATTTGAACGAACCACCTCCTCACCATTAATGTAAACAGCAGCTCCATCATCTCTAAGCAAACCAATTTGTAGCGACTCAATCTTTTCCAGATCATCCACTTCAAACCAGTGTCTAAAATAAGTAGTTATGTGTTTTTCATCATCGTTATCACCATAACTTATAATTGTTGAGACATTGTCATCTCCATAACCCAACTTGGCGCTTCCAACGCTCCATACATCATCATTATAATCAATCTCTTTCCATGCATTACCGAGATCTGAACCATTATCTGAATATAACCAATCGGATCCAGTACTAACCAAATCAAAATTTGAAGATTTAAAATACCTTAACTCAAAGCTATCCATCGCCCAAGATGCATCATCTCCTCCTTGCCACCCCGGACCACTAGCAAATATCTCAATAATTAAAGAGTCAGAACTATGAGGTATATCTTTTAAACTAGGCTCATTTCTTAAATCATATGCAGAATCTAGGAAATTGACACCAGAGGAAAATCCTAAGTCTAAATTTCTTGCTATCTCAACTCCATCAGATGGAATAAAACTCTGAGAATTCGGTAACCCACTATTGCTAAAAGTATGAGAAAAAACAGTAGAACCATCAACCGATATTGAAAAAATATCGCCTTCCCAAGAATCAATTATAGCAAGAACAAAACCCAATGAAATTCTATCATGGGGCGGAAGGTTTTCTATAGTTATGGTCGTTGATTCTGCAGGGTTCCCAGATGTGCTGTTTCTCAAAAACTGCCCCTCAAAACCATTAATTGAAGAAAATTGATCCGTCGATTCAATTTCAACATTACCTGAGAACTCAAAACCTACAACATTATCAAAATTTTCTTGTAGTATTAGTTTGGGAACTGAATTTGAAAACTGCGAAACTAGCAAAGTAGTATTTTCAGTAATCAAAAAGTTATCATCTAATGCGACTGGAGAATCATTAACAGGAGACACTTCAATTTTTACCTCTGAAGGCAATGAAAAGTCCTCACCATCTGAAGCTAAATAACTAAATGCATCAATACCGCTAAAGTTTTCTGCAGGAGTATAATTAAAGCTTCCGTCTGAATTAATAGTTACTGCCCCATTCGCAGGCTGCGTTCCTATAGAGTACTTTAAAGACTGACCTTCAACGTCAGAACCAGTCAGTTCAAGCGATGAACCCAATGCAATTTCCAAATTTTGATCTTCTATAATGGAAAATGAACGGTCCGCTATTTGAGGAAGATCATTAACCGATTCTACATTAATAGTCACTAAAGCTGGATCACTGCGCCCCGAGTTATCAACTATACGGTAAGAGAACTCATCAACACCATAAAAATCTAGTTCTGGCAAATAGGTAAACGTCCCGTCGTCATTCATTGATAAGGTGCCATGGGAAGGATTACTATCCACTTCAGCAACTGATGACGGGTTATCAAAGACATCATTTTCCAGCACCCCTGACCGTGATCCACCCCCAGAATAATTAATAACTATATCATCAAACCAAACGTCCGTAAGTTCATTGCCACTATTGGCTCTGTTATTATAAACCCCGAAATCAATGACATGATCTCCTGCGTCCAATGAAACCTTTGTGCTAAAAGTTTGCCATCCAGTATCGGACTGACCTTCTCCTGTAAGCCTATCAATTTCGTCACCTCCGTCACCAATAAAGTCACCATCAATAGCGAATATTACAGCCCCATATTCATCATCTTCATAATTCTCTGAAACGACTAGTCTGTATTTAAAAGAAATTTCCAACTCAGAGCTATCTTCTAGGAAAACATTTTTTCTCCATGCACCTGCAGACGTAACAGGCCCAAAGAACCATCCTCCACCTACACGAATATATGCAGCATTTGTTCCGTCTACACCAACACCTTGTCCAATATTTCCATTAGCATTGTTGGGCGCTGTCGTAGCAAAAGGACCATCAAATGGGTCGTCAACATAACCAAAAGAGTTTGACCCACCTCCACCGTTTAATAGGGGTGAAATATTTAAATCAAATCCAACATCACTACTAGTATTTCCTGCTTGGTGTAATTCTACCGCAATTTGATTATCTCCAACAATCAGCAAACCCTCTAAATCAACCCGTGCAGATATGTAATTAGCTTCATCATTTACTCCAGCAATCGCAGGAGTTAAAGTAGTAATGATTCCTTCTGGAATTGCTGGGGAACGGAAAACTTCTTCTTCATTAATGTAAACAATAATTCCATCGTCTGCCAAATAATTGATTTCCCAATCTGATAATCGCGCTTCCTTTTCATCCAGTGAAAACTGATTTCTAAACAAGTAAGTTGTAACTAAGTTTTCTCCGTTGTCTGCCTCATCAATTCCAAAGAGTTCATTATCAAGACCAGGAAATGCATCAATAGTTCCTGACTGAATAGGGATGGGTGCAACAAACCATGGTCCTACATTTGAGGAATCAATATCAAAGTTAGGAGCAATCCAAATGTTGCCAGATGCATCAGTTGGATAATCCTCTGAATCCCCATTTTCATTTTCTAAGCGATCTAAAATTTGCCAATTATCTTTAATGAAACCTGGCGCACTTTCCTCATCGAAAGAAACCTGGAGAATAGGTCCAGTTCCTGTCTTTAGTTCAGAATCTTCTGATATCTGATAATTATCATCAACAGCCTCGGACTGAGCCCTCAGTAACTTAGAGGGATTAGCATAAAGTAAGAAAAAAATAACGGTTACTATAGGCTTATGATATTTATAGAGCATCTCTGGAATATAAGAAGGTTTAGAAGGGTTTATTATATTCCAACTATTTTATAAAAATTTCAATTCCGATAAATAGAAAAGATCATTTATGAACAATTGATGAACGAGACTTAATGGCATCAATTGCCCATTGAGCATGCTCTCTAATCAGCTCACTCTCTTCATTTAAAGCTTTTCTAAGATGAGGTATATCCTTTTCTTTACCTGAATTTCCTATCGCTATACAAACATTTCTAAGAAAACGCTCTCGGCCTAACCTTTTAACAGGTGACTTCCGAAATAAATCCCTAAAATCTCTTTCATTTAACTCAAGAAAGTTAATCAAAGGCATGTCCACAAATTCTCTAACGGCAAACTTAACCTCTTTTGAGGCATTAGCGAAACGGTTCCACGGGCACACTTCAAGGCAGTCATCACAACCAAACACCCTATCACCTATGGGTTCTCTAAATTCTAAGGGGATAGAACCTTTATGCTCAATAGTAAAATAAGAAATACACCTCCTGGGATCCATTATGTTGGGAGCCGTGATTGCATCTGTGGGACAGCAATCAATACATTTAGTGCATGACCCACACCTATTAGGCATAGGTTGATCAGGATTTAGATCCAAAGTTGTAACCAACTCAGCGAGAAAAAACCAAGTGCCTAATTTTGGATGAATTTGAACGGTGCTTTTACCATTCCAACCGACACCCGCGTCTGTAGCAAAATCTCTTTCAAGAATTGGTCCATAATCTACATAAAACCGTTGCTCACCTCCCAATTCCTCTAAAGCTTTTGCAAAATTCTTTAATTTTTTGTCTATAACATCATGATAATCATTTCCCCAAGCGTATTTTGCAAACCTACCAATTCCAGATTTATTTGAAACACCTTTATCAATTGGAAAATAATTTAGAGCAAGAACAATAACTGTAGAGGCTCCTTGAAGTAGAAGACGAGGATCTTTTCTTCTCTCAGGGTTATTCTCCATCCATTCCATGTCTCCATTTTTATTTTCATCTAACCATTTTTGGAATTCTTGAGAATGTGATGCTTCCTTGGCTCTAGTAAATTTACAATCATCAAAACCAAGATCTTGGGCAATTAACTTAACTTTCTCCTCAAGCATCATGGCCATATAGAGTTAACCTCTTTTTGAGAACCATAGCCTTGCAGTCTCTGCGATACCAAAAGAAACTTCTTCGATACTTAGTCCGTCTGTAGGTATTCGCTCGTCAGAACATTCACTATAGTTTTTATGCCTTTGATCTAAAAGTTCTCGTATCGTCTTCCTAGGATCATCTGTTTGAAGTAAGGGCCTATCAGTATTTCTAGAAACTCTCTCAAGTATTGAATCCACACCAGCATCCAACCAAAAAACAATTCCAATTTTCCGGAGAAATTCTATATTCTCATTACAACTCACAATTCCTCCTCCAGTAGAAATTACCATTCTTTCTCGTCCCTCAAGGTCACGTAAAACCTGAGATTCTAACTTTCTGAATTCACTCTCTCCTTCATCCGCAAATATTTCATTAATAGACTTTGAAGCACTTTTTTCTATTAATGCGTCAGTATCAATAAACTCAAAACCCAAATTCACAGCTAACCTACTAGCAATAGTTGTTTTACCGCTGCCCATAAAGCCTATGAGTGATATATTAATTGGGGTATGACGAAAATTCTCAATCATTTCTATTAATTTAGTGCCATAGACAAAACGTGCAACGAATCGCATAACATGCAACATTGACGAAAGCCTACGATTGACGACTTTTAAAAGAAAACTAATGGAAACTGTAATAATAGGAACGGGAAATCAGCAAGCAATAAGGGAATCTGTTGCTATAGCGGTAGACCACCTTGAAAAAGGATCTATCGTCGCTCTTCCTACAGAAACAGTTTACGGTTTAGCGGCAAATGCTTTAGATGCTAAAGCCTGCGCAAAGGTATTTGAGGCTAAAGAAAGACCAAATTTTGACCCACTCATTGTACACGTATCTGGTGAAAAAATGCTAAACTCTGTGGCTGATATTCCTGAAGAAATTGAAGATACTCTATCAACCCTAATTAATGAGTTTTGGCCAGGAGCTCTTACTTTCATTTTACCTAAAAAAGAAATTGTTCCCGAAATCGTTACTTCTGGATTAGACACGGTAGCCGTTAGGAGGTCAAAGAATCCAATCTTCGCAGAAATAATTAATACACTCGAATTGCCAATAGCGGCGCCAAGCGCTAATCGATTTGGAAGCATATCACCCACCTCGGCTAATGCTGTTTTATGTGAACTTTCTGGTAAAATTCCATACATCATTGATGGCGGAGCATGTTCTGAGGGCGTAGAATCAACTATAATCAAAATAGAATCGGAGACAGGGAGGAAAAAACCAAATATTCAAATTCTGCGACCAGGTCCTGTAACTCCAGAGATGCTAAAAAAATTTGGCAAAATAGAAAAAAATCATAAATCAAAAACAAGTTCAAAAGAACTAACATCTCCAGGACAACTAGATTCTCACTACGCCCCAATAACACCTTTAAGAATAATCAATTCTCCGGATACCTTCACGCCAGAGCCATCAAAAACTTATGCATTACTTAGCTATCGAGGACAAAAAAAAGATGGTTATATAGAACTGTGTGAATGGAAACTAATCGAAACACTTAGTCCAGGTTCAGGAAAATTACCTGAAGCTGCAGTCAGATTCTTTTTCGCTCTAAGAAAACTAGATCAATTGGGTGTCGACGAAATTATTTCTGAACCCATTCCTGAGAGAGGTATAGGCATTGCCATCATGGACCGACTTAAAAGAGCAAGTCATCAATCCAGTTAAAAATTTAGGATTTTCTATAATGTCACTCTTAAGATCAATGGCAACAGTGAGCGGATTCACCGCTCTAAGTAGAATACTTGGATTCATTAGGGATATATGCATGGGATACTTTCTAGGGAGTGGTCATGCAGCAGATGCGTTTTTTGCCGCATTTAAATTTCCAAACATTTTTAGAAGAATTTTTGGAGAGGGTGCGTTTAACTCCGCTTTCGTTCCATTATTTGGCAAAGAATTAACATCCAAAGGAAAAAAAGAAGCAATACGTTTTGCTAGTCAAACTTTCTCTATTCTAACAATTGCTCTTCTTTTAATAACTATCATTGCCATTCCATTAATGAGCTGGATAACAATGGTACATGCACCAGGTTTCAAGGCAGCAAAAACTTTACAAGCTGATAAAAATTTCTCAGACAAGGCAATTCCCTTCAACATTAAAATTAAAGGGTCAAAAGATATCTATTTTGTTATCAATGATAAGAGAAATGTAGAAATAAATAATTTAATTCTAACTCAAAAAAACCAGGAAAAATTAATCTTATTTGATAAATTAAAATGGGTACAAGAAGAGGAAAGATGGATAAAAAAATTAACTTTACCTAAGGAGAAAAGCTTCACGCACATCAAGGGAAGCGCACTTATAAAATCATCTGAAAATGTTAATCCAAATTTAAAAATTTACAGAAACCACCCAGACACATTTAGCCTCACTGTTACTCTCTCCAAAATTACATTCATTTATCTGCTGTGCATGGCACTGGTTGCTCATCTTAGCGGAGTATTAAATACAGTGAAAATTTTTGGAATGCCGGCCGCGGCTCCTGTTCTACTGAATATGACTTTCTTGGTAGGTTTACTTATTTTTTCTGGAGTTTCTGGGATAAAAGGTAACCCAGTAAAGTATGCAAACGTCGCAGCATGGTGTGTCTTTATTGCAGGGTTTTTACAATTAGGAGCTCTATATTTAACCTGTCTTAAAAAGGGGCTTCGTATAAAATTATGCAAACCAAAAATAAGCCCAAAAATTAAGAAACTTTTTCTTCTCATGGGTCCAGGGGTTTTGGCGGCAGGAATACAGCAAATCAATCTTCTTGTAGGAAGTGTAATAGCCTCTTTTAGAGAAGGTGCCATTTCCTACCTATATTACTCCGAAAGAGTTTACCAGCTACCATTAGGAATGATAGGAGTTGGACTAGGTGTTATACTCTTACCAGAAGTCACAAGAAGATTAAGGGGAGGCGATGAAAAAGGAGCAGTTAAAAGTATGAATAGAGGAGTGGAACTTGCAATGCTTTTGACTATTCCCGCATCTATTGCACTCATTCTGATTCCATATCCAATCATTTCCACTCTCTTCCAGCATGGGGCATTTACAAAGGAAGATGCGACATTGACGGCATTTTCTTTAGGTGGATTTGCATTAGGTATACCCGGATACGTACTGGTTAAAGTCTTACAACCTGGATACTTTGCTAGAGAAAATACCAAAACTCCAATGCTTATCGCAGGAGCAACAGTTCTCGTGAACATCGTTTTTTCACTTATTCTTTTTGGACCATTTGGTCACATTGGTATTGCAATCTCAACGAGTATAGCAGCTTGGGTCAATGTAACCCTACTAATGTACGGTTTGAAAAATTTCTGGAAACCTGACGCCAGATTAAAATCCCGGTTGCCTCGTATAGTCACAGCAAGCCTAATAATGGGACTATCACTATGGATTCTTAATAATATTATAGAAGAAATGTTTACTCAGGGCTTTTGGCTAAGAATAGCAGGTCTTCTTATATTAGTCGTCTCCGGCGCAGCGATTTATTTCTTGGCAGCCATTAAGTTGAAGGCCTCAAGTCTAAATGAGCTAAAAGAGGAATTTAAAAAATCATGATTTTACCTGTTTTCCTTATAACTTTCAGCAAAGCAGGAATTAATCAGATTCCTCGCTTTACTTTATGTTCACTTTTTATTTGGTTTATCGGGTGAGCTTAAAGGTCATTAAAACGATCAAAGAAATAACTAACTGGGAATTTCTACAACCAGTTATACTCGTGCCAACGATGGGAGCTTTGCACGATGGGCATCGAAAGCTCATAAGAGAAGGTAATGCCATAAAAGGCAATAAAGGAACTCTAGTAGTTTCAATATATCTAAATCCCATTCAATTCAATGACCCTAAGGACTTAGATAAATACCCCCGAACACTAGATACAGACTATGAGACCTGTGAAGAAGAAGGAGTTGATTTAATATTTGCGCCCTCAGATGTAGAAATGTATCCAAATCCATATTCCATTGGAGTAAGTGAAAACAATATTTCTCAGGAACTATGCGGCTCAAAACGACCTGGGCATTTCGATGGGGTATGCACAGTTGTGACAAAGCTTTTTAATTTAATTAAACCCAAAATAGCCATATTCGGAAAAAAAGATTATCAACAGCTTTCCATCATCCGGCAGCTCATTATCGACTTGAATTATCCAATAGAAATTATAGCTATTGAAACTCAAAGAGATAAAAACGGCTTAGCGATGAGCTCAAGAAACGAACAACTTAATGAAATAGAAAAAGAAAAAGCTTCGGTAATTTATAAGGCACTAGAGGCAATGGTAAATAGTGGAGAGTCGCAATCCAAACATCTTATAAAATTAGGTAAATCTATCATAGAGAAGGAGTCTCAAATAATTAAAATTGACTATATTGAAGTAGTAGACCGCTCCAATCTAAAAAAATTAAAAGTTATAGATCGCCCTGCTTTGGCAGCGATTGCGGTTTTCATTGGAAAAACAAGATTAATTGATAACATTGAGATTGATTTTGAGTAATATTATTACCAATTAAATTAAATAAATTCCGGCGACATTTTTTATAGCTAATCAATGAAACACTTTAATGATCGAGTATGATTACGTAGTGGTAGGAACTGGAGTTTCTGGCTTAAGTCTCGCTTTGAGGGCAGCGAAGCATGGTAGAGTTGCAGTAATCACCAAACGAAAATCTGAAAATTCCAATACTTCTTGGGCTCAAGGTGGAATATGTTGTGTTGCCGATGAAGGAGATTCATTTGAATCACATATCGCCGATACGATTGGAGCTGGAGCTGGACTATGTGATAAAGAGGTAGTTCGAAAAATTGTCGAATCAGCACCTGACGCTATAGAGGAAATGATAAATATTGGAGTAGAATTTGATAAGACTTCAACTGGAGAATTTGAGCTAGGAAAGGAAGGCGGACACTCCAAAAGGAGAATACTTCATTCAAAGGACACGACTGGAAAAGCGATATCAGAAAAATTAATTAGCTCTGCTAAAAAATCTGAAAAAATAGATATCTTTGAACATCATTTCGCAATCGATGTTATCACAAAAGAAAAACTAGGCATTAAAGGAAATAATGAGGTAGTCGGAATTTATGTGCTCGATGAATCTAAAGCTCAAATTCTAACCTTCCGATCCAAAAACGTAATCCTTAGTACGGGAGGATGCGGCAAAGTCTACTTATACACAACAAATCCTAATATCGCCACAGGTGACGGTTTAGCCATGGCTTACAGAGCAGGTGCAGATATAGCAAATATGGAGTTTATCCAATTTCATCCCACTTGCTTATATCACCATGAACTAAAAAACTTTCTTATTTCGGAAGCAGTGAGAGGGGAAGGAGGAAAACTGATAGGTAGAAATGGTAAAGAGTTTATGTATGATTATGATCCACGTGGGTCTCTTGCCCCCAGAGATATAGTTGCTAGAGCAATTGATCATGAAATCAAAAAGACAGGTGAACCGTGCGTCTACGTGGACATAAGTCATAAATCTAGAGAGTATATTGCAGACCGTTTCCCCAACATTTATAAAACTTGCTTATCAGTAAACATTGATCCAGCCAGTGATCCTATCCCAGTTGTGCCTGCGGCTCATTATCAGTGTGGAGGAGTGAAAACAACTATAGATGGGCAAACCTCGATAAAAGGTCTATATGCAATCGGAGAAGTAGCCTGCACAGGCCTTCATGGAGCAAATAGACTCGCCTCAAATTCTCTTCTAGAAGGTGCAGTCATGGCAGCTCACTCAGCAGAACATATGATCAACCGAAATAAGGAGGATAATAAAAATTCCGAGAATTTGCTGATTCCTGATTGGACTAGTGGAGAAGCCGAAGATGTAGACGAATTAGTTGTAATTTATCACAACTGGGATGAAATCAGGCGATTAATGTGGGATTACGTATCGATAGTTAGAACAAACAAAAGATTAAAAAGAGCAGCTACGAGGTTACAAAATTTAAGTAAAGAGGTACAAGAGTTTTACTGGAATTTTAAAATTTGCAGCGAGCTTTTAGAATTAAGAAATCTTGTTGAAACCGCTTCACTAATTGTTCAATGTGCACAAAGAAGAGAAGAAAGCCGAGGATTACATTACACTCTCGACTTTCCTAATATGGATGATAGCGAAATTGCAAATGATACTGTGATAAATTTACAAAAGTAGTATCAGACAATCTATGGCTCATAGATCGTAATCATTAGAAGACTTCATACCTTGACCGAACTGCATATCATATAATTTTTTATAAACTAACGAATTCTTCAATAGCTCCTGATGTCCCCCAATAGCAGTCACTCTCCCATTTTCCATAACAACTATTTTATCAGCACTTAGAATTGTTGAGAGTCGATGTGCGATAGCAATCGTTGTCTTGCCACTTGAAAGCTTTTTAATAGCGTCTTGAATTACCTTCTCTGACCGAGAGTCAAGAGCCGAGGTAGCTTCATCTAACAAGAGAATTGGAGCATCTCTTAAGATTGCCCTCGCAATGCTAATTCTTTGCTTTTGTCCACCAGAGAGCTTATCACCTTTATCTCCTACGACACTTTGATAACCATTTGGTTGAGCCTCAATAAATTCATGAGCATGAGCCATTTTAGCTGCTTCAATAACATCTTCATCAGCGGCATCCAATTTACCGTATCTAATATTTTCTAATATAGTATCATGAAAAAGAAATGTACTCTGATTAACAACTCCAATATTATCACGTAAAGAAGACTGACTAATTTCTCGAATGTCCGTTCCGTCAATTTTTACGCTACCTTTAGTTGGATCATAAAAGCGCAAAATAAGTGAGAATAATGTACTTTTCCCAGCTCCACTCTCTCCAACTAATGCATAATTTTTACCAGACTCCACGGTAAAATTAATATCCTCAACGGCATATGATTCATCACCATAGGAATGACTGACTTCCTGAAAAAGTATCTCACCATTACATTCATTTATCTCTGTGGCTTTTTCTTGATCAATTACGGATGGAGTCCTATCCATCATCTTGAAGACTTTTGCCGTAGCGGCTAGAGATTTTTGAAGCAAAACCGAAATTCTACTCATCGTTTTCGCCGGAGGATAGAGAAGCACAAGACCAGCATTAAGAGCTAGGAACTTTCCGGGGCCACCTGAACCAGGAAAAAACGAACAATAGACAAGCGCAGCACCTACACCAAAAGATGCAACAACCTCAACAAGCGGACTAACAATCTCCATCGCTTTTCGCCAACGCATGATAAAGGTCATCATCTTTGAATTTGCTACCACAAACTTATCAACTTCGTGCTCCTCTCTTGAATGACTCTTAACGACCTGAATTCCAGAAATAGCTTCCTGCATTACTACCATCATTTTTTCAGCTTGCTCTTCCTCTTTACCTCCAGATTTTCTTACTTTTTTACTAGCAAGAATAACAGGCAAAATACATAGCGGGAAAAGCACTAGAGCACAAAGAGCAAACTTCCAATCAATATAAAAAATCGCGGCAACAGCAGAAAAAATTGCTATGGGTTGCTTTACTATATCACTAGATGCAGTCGTTAAAGTTTCCTGTGCAAGTCTAGTCTGATTGAAAACAGTTTGCATAATCTCACCCCCTTTCCTCTGATTGAAATAGTCAAGTGATTGCCCCATTAACCTACGGTATAATTCTACTCTTATGTCACTAAGAATTCGTAAACTACACCACAACATATAATAAGCATTCAAATAACCACACAAACCTCGTGCCACCATGATAGTTGGTATTAGAAGGGCAACTAAAAGAATTTCGGTGTTAAATACAGATACGGATTCTGAGTTTTTCTGTAGTACCTCTTCAACTATTTTGAAAGATTCCCTTGCCTGTTCAAAATCTTCACCTGTTACTTTAGATTTAATTTTTTCAAAATCATCTAGGCTTTTACTAGAACCAAATACCACATTGGTAACCCAGTTTATAACCAAAACCATTACCCCGTTTACAACTCCGTAGAGAGCACCAAATATAATACCAAATGCAAACCTCCATTTATATGGTTTGAGGTAACTCGCCAATCTTCTGTAAAGAACCATCATTGATCCTTTAGCCAAATCGGTCATTTCCTGATTTGATTTTTTATTCATGAACCTGGCCTTAATAGCCAATGCTTTGAACCGTTAGCACGTTTCTAGCCATTAGTCGATGGATCCAAAACATATACAATTTAAGAAATCCTAAACATCTATGGTGAGATTACATCAAGACAAACCAATAAATCGGTATTATTTTAATATTTCTAACTTTATTAAATGTTCTTGCAGAGCACATATATGAGAAAAATTTACAATCCTTTGAAAGTTCTAAAATCAATCTCAGCGATATTATTTTTGATTCATTTGAACATTCCGGCTCAAGCTCAAGAAATAGAAAAAGACACCATTTTTAATAGATGGGACAAAAACAAGGATGGAAAGTTACAACTCGAAGAGCTTCCGCCAAACGCTAGGCCTAATTTCAAAAAAGCCGACCAAAATAATGATGGGACTATTTCAAGAGAAGAAGATAGAATATTTCGTTCAAAATTACGAAAAAATAGAGGGATAAATCGAAAAGAGAATCCTCAATTTAATAGGAATCTTATAAAAATTGAATCGAATATTTTTTATACGAAAAATAAAAACCCGAGGCAAAGTCTTGATTTAATAATACCCATAAAAAGAGCAAGTCAAAAGCTACCTGTTATTGTTTATATCCACGGAGGAGCCTGGAAATCCGGTAATAAAGAGCAAGGGTTAAGACATCTAACTCCTTACGTTGAATCAGGTAAATATATAGGTGCAAGCATCGGCTACAGATTATCTTCAGAATCCAAATGGCCTAATCAAATTTATGATTGTAAAGCAGCTATAAGATGGATCAGAGGCAATGCCAAAAAATACAATATAGATGCCGACAAAATCGGAGCAATAGGACATTCTGCAGGGGGGCATCTCGTATCAATGTTAGGAACTAGCTCCAACATCAAAGCTCTAGAAGGATCTTTAGGCGATTACAAAAAACTCCTTAGTAATGTAAATTGTGTAGTGAATTTCTTTGGGCCATCCGCATTTCTTGAGATGTCAAAATTTCCAAGCAATATTGATCATGACTCTTCACAATCTCCTGAATCTCAACTAATTGGGGGAGCTCTAAATGAAAATAAAAAGAATGCAAAATTAGCTTCGCCTATTCATTATGTAAGTAAAGACGATGTTCCGTTTATGCATATACATGGAACAAATGATCAACTCGTACCCTATAATCAATCTGTGATATTCAATAAAAAACTTTTACAAGCAGGGTGTGAGTCAGTTCTGATCACCGTTAAAGAAGGTGGCCACGGAGGTTTTAAAAATGAAAAAATAAAAATACTAACCAACAAATTCTTTGATAAACATCTTCGAAATTCTAATTTTGAAATTAAAGAACAAACAATTAAACAATTCAATTCCTCTGATTAGTTAATCTCTTTAAAAATGCACAAAGGATCCAGAGCAAAAGGGAAACGCAAGCATTCTCATAGCAAAGACTACAACAAAGGCGGTAAAAGAAAAGCTTCCCGCGAAGATGAGCTTTTACCCATTTTAAAACTCAAAAATGATCCTATAATTTTAATTTTGGATCATGTTCAAGATCCTCACAATTTAGGCGCATGTCTACGAACAGCTGATGGCGCGGGTTGCACCGCAGTAATTGCTCCTAAGGATCGTTCTTCTCCACTAAATGAAACCGTAAGGAGAATTGCATGCGGCGCAGCAGAATCAATTCCATATGTTCAGGTCACTAACCTTGCAAGAACAATGAAAATTTTGAAAGATGAGGGATTCTGGTTAGTGGGGACCTCAGATAATGCAGACCAATCAATTTATGAAATAGATTTGAAAGGAAAAGTTGGAATAATCATGGGGGCAGAAGGAAAAGGTTTACGAAGATTAACCGAAGAGAAATGTGATTTCCTTGCCAAGCTACCAATGATGGGATCTGTGGAATGCCTCAATGTATCAGTTGCCACAGGAATTAGCCTATATGAGGCACTAAGACAGAGAAATCTGTAATTAAGTTCAAAGAATTTAGTCAAATTATACTAAATTTTTAGCAATTTTCACGTATCAAAATAAACATTACTGCCTTACAATTAATGACTTATAATTAAACCATACTAAATAATCACTGCAATTGTCATATTTATTCAAAAAATAAAAAAGAATAGAAGTATTGTGATTTTAAGTTGTTTTTATGCGATAAAATAGGTATTACTACCTTTTAATAATTTATAAATCCCTGTCACCCCTCAGCAATCCAAAACCGCCATGTGGAATACACTAACTATCATCTCAATTTTATTAGTAATTGGAGCAGCCTCTATTCGCTTCGTAACGACCAAAAACTTAGAGCATGAAAGAGCGGCTCTACAACTTACAATAACAAACGCCAAAGCCGCTGAAGATCGTCAAACAGATATTCAAGAGGCAAAAGCCACTACAGACACTCAGACTAAAGAAACCGATACTGCTGCTGCAACACAAGAGGGAGAAGAAGCGAAGAAAAAAAATGAGGAGACAGATAAGACTGCAAAAAAAGGAACGCTAGAAGGACAGCTCAAAGTAGCACAGCAAAAGTTAGATAAACTCAACAAGGATCTAGCAGAGATCGGAGAGATTGAGGATCTTGTTGAAAAGAGCCAGAACCTTCAAGCTGAAATGGCGGCTGTTCAGCAAGAGATTGCAATTACAAAAGAAAATTATAAAAACGCGGTTTCTAAAAGAGAAGCGACTGACAGCACGATTGCAAATTTTCGCGATAAAGTTTCTCGCCAGCGTGCAGGGCAGATGGTTGAAGTTAACGCTAAAATTGCACAAACATTTGATAACTGGGGCTTTGTTGTAATTAACGCAGGTGGAAATCAAGGCATCAACGCAAGAGTAAAGCTTGATGTAAAGAGAGACGATAAAATCATTGGTAAACTTACCATAACCAATCTGGAGCCTAACGTTAGTGTTTGTGATGTCACTTCTTTAAATGATGGTGAAAAGATTGCTGTTGGCGACGCCGTAGTTCTCAGCGCTGAGAGTAAATGGGATCCTAACAAAAAACCTATTGTTGAAATAGTACCTGCTGCGGCAGCTCCCGCACCTGCTACAGAAAAACCTGCAGAAAAACCTGCAGAAGAAGACGATCCGTTTGGTCTTGGTGGTGATAAAGAACCAGAGCCTGAAGAACCTAAAGCTGAAGAAGATCCATTTGGTCTTTAATAAGTTAAGATTTAATAAATCAAATAATCAATTTAGAATTAAACACCCCTCAAACTAAAATCATTTCATGAAAATTAAAATCCCACTGATCCTCGCTGCCTTAGCAATTATTGTTTCAGTCATCTTTGGCGTGCAAAACCGCGGTGAACTAAAATCAAACAGACTCGAGCGAATAGGTCTTAATAATGAGATCAACACAACCCTAGGGGAAATAACTGATAATGATTTTCCTGCACTATATGCATCATATGATGCACTATATGTTCAAGAAACCCGATTAGAAGATTCAAAGGCAAAGACTGCAGGTCATAATGTTAACATCGAAAGACTCGATAATGAGATCTCTGGTCTCAACACACAAAAAGCACCTATCGATAAGGAAATTGCCAAAGCTGAGAACGCAGTTAAAGAAATTAGCAAAAAATTTCCAGGAACAACATTACAAACTATTGCTCCTACCATCAAAAAATTAGAAAGTGATTTAGAAAGCGCAAGACAAGACCTTGCGACTAAAAAAGCCGAACTTGATGTAGTTAGTAAAAAAGTTGCTGCTAACGAGGTTAGAATTGAAAAAGCTGAGAAAGTTCAAGCCGACAGACTATCAAGTATTGAAAGAAACTCTTCCGAAGGTGTTATAACAGCAGTTAATGAAGACTGGGGATTTGTACTTGTTAACATTGGAAAAGATCAAGGAGTTCAAGGAGACTCAGAGCTCATCGTCAAACGTGACGGCATTAGAATCGGAAACCTAAATGTTGTTTCTATTCAGCCTGGAATCACTGTTGCTGACATCAATCAAAAAGGTCTCAGCGGATCAGTTGAGCCAGGCGACAGAGTGATCTTCCAAAATCTAGGCGAATAAGATCTCTAAATAATCTAATGACCACAGAAAATATTTTCAGACTAATTATAAGTGCAGTTTCTGCAATTATATTGGTTATTAGTTTTGTTGGCTGCGAAGCCACTGAAGTCGGTAATTGGGATGGATCAGGAGTTGATAGCGGACTAAGTAATTTACCTCAAGCTCGACACGAAGCCTGGGAAAGCAATGCTAGATACGGAAATTTACCCCAATCTCGATAGTAGCATCAGAAATTTATCTACAAAAAAGCACACCATTATGGTGTGCTTTTTTTGTTTATAATTTTAAAGCTTAGACAGTCATGATTTCTTTTTCTTTATTTTCAACATGTTGATCAATTTCTTTAACAAATTTATCAGTCAGTGACTGAACTTCTTTTTCCATATCCCTCTGATCGTCTTCAGTAATCGCACTATCAGATTTAAGATTTTTAATTCCATCCATACCATTTTTGCGAGCGGACCTTACTCTAACTCTACCCTCTTCCGCCATCTGCTTAACCATCTTAACCAAATCTTTTCTTCTCTCTTCCGACAACTCAGGAATGGGTAACCGAATAGCTTTACCATCCACTGAGGGATTAATACCAAGTTTAGATTCCTTTAACCCTCGCTCAATATCCTGAACAGTAGATGGGTCAAACGGTGACACTAACAACATTCTTGGATCTGGAGAGGATATAACCGCAAGCTGTTTGAGCTTCATGTTGGATCCATAAGATTGTACATGAATATCTATATTTTCCACTAACGCTGGAGAGGCCTTACCAGTTCTAATGCTAGAAAATTCGTGTAATGTGTACTCTACGGCTTTTTTCATAGCCTCTTCGGTTTCAGGTATCAAGGTTTCAGTATCCATTTCTTTAAAGGTTAAGTATTTTTTATAAACTCTAATAAATTACTCAGAATGTACAAGTGTACCAATTGACTCGCCTATCAAAGCTTTGTGAATATTATCAGGGCCACTAATATCAAAGACGATGATCGGTTTTGAATTATCCATACACAAGCTAAATGCAGTGGAATCAAGAATCTTCAAACGTTTTTCCAGGCAATCCTGAAAAGTAACCGTCTCATACCTTTTAGCATTTTTGTTTTCATTGGGGTCAGAATCATAAACTCCATCGACCTTCGTTGCTTTTAATATTGCGTCTGCACCAATCTCACTAGCTCTTAGAGCAGCAGTCGTATCAGTTGAAAAAAATGGATTGCCAGTTCCCGCCCCAAAAATGACAACCCTTCCGAGCTCAAGATGCCTCATTGCTTTTCTCCTAATAAATGGCTCTGCTACATTCTTCATTTCAATTGCAGTCTGAACTCTCGTTGGAACCTCCATATCTTCAAGCATGCTTTGAAGAGCCAACGAATTCATTACAGTTGCCAACATACCCATATAGTCAGCAGTTGCCCTTTCCATACCCCTATTACTAGCGCTTATTCCCCTCCAAAAGTTTCCTCCTCCAACAACAAGTCCAATTTCAATTCCTGCCTGATGAGCACGCTTAATTTGCTTTGCTACAGCTTCAACGATTTCAGGAGATATATTATCCTCGCTTCCAGGTTCCCTAAGCGCCTCTCCACTTAATTTTAGAATAACGCGTTTAAAATTATTTCTTTGATTTTGATCAGTCATTAAAAATCTTTTCTAAGCAATTAGAAAACAATAGTATGAGCAAATTGGAAAGAATTTTATTAATTTTTGATACCCAAAAAATCTCCTGTGTTGATTTCTTTTCCTGCTAAGTAAGACGATAGAGTCATTTTTTTTCTACCTGAAGGCTGTATTTCTGATATTTTTATTGAACCATCCCCACAGCTTACAACTAGACCATCAGCATCAATAGAAATTATTTTTCCTGCTTTTTCATCATAATCCTGACCAACTAATGCCTTGGGAAAAATCTTCACCAATTGACCATCTGGAAAGTAAGTAAATGTACCTGGCCAAGGACAAAATGCTCTAATCTTTCTTTCTATATACTCTGCAGGATTATTCCATTCAATTTCTCCCTCTGCTCGACACAATTTAGATACATGAGATGCTTTCGTATGATCCTGCTTTCTTCTAGGCGCTTCATTTCGTGATAATAATTTTAAAGAATCAATCAACAATTCTGGTCCAAGCGATGCCAAACGATCATGCAAAGATCCTCCCGTTTCCTCTTTTTCAATCTCTATTTTTTTTGACTGTAAAATATCACCATCATCAAGTCCTTCTCCAATATACATTACCGTTATTCCAGTGAATCTTTCACCATTGAGTATAGCAGCTTGTATTGGGGCAGCTCCTCGATAATTAGGCAGTAATGATGCATGTAAATTTAGGCATGAAACCCTAGGAATACTGAGTACAGTTTTTGGTAAGATCTGGCCATAGGCAACGACTACTAATACATCAGGATCAGCCTTCCTTAAAATTTCTATAGCATATTGATCCTTAATCCTATCAGGTTGAAATACAGGAATTGAATGATCTTCAGCAAAAATCTTTATAGCGGAGGCTTTTAGTTCTCCCTTCCTTCCAAAGGGCCTATCCGGTTGAGTGAACACTGATAAAACCTCATAGTCCTTAGAATTATACAAGGCCTCTAGAGAATGAAGGCCAATGTCACCAGTACCCAGAAAAACTATTTTCACTATAAACTAATAAACTTCAACCGAGCTATCCTGCCAAACTTTTAAAGAAGTTACCGTATATATAATGTCTTGGAGGACCTTAATCGGAGTCTGCTGAGCATTTATATTAGTTAAAATTTCTGGCGAATAATGATCTAGTAATTGTTTAGTCTCATTTTCGTACTGCTTGATTCTATTTTGTATTACATCGTCAGACGCATCATCCAATCTGTTTTCTTTGATTGAACGCTTTCTAATTCTTCGCATTAACTCATCTCGATCAGGGCATGAAAGATGAAATACTTGAACAACATCGCAATGCTCATCGACAAGCTTCGCTTGTTCAACATTCCTTGGAATACCATCAAGAACAAGAAAATCAATATCAGGCTTGAAGGCATTAGAAGTCACTTTTGCTTCAACGGCTGCTCTCCAAAGTTTTACGGTTACATCATCTGGCACTAATTCCCCTTGACTTGAATATTTAACGAACTCTTGCCCTATATCAGTTCTAGTATCTAATGACCTAAATACTTCACCGCATGCACAATGATAGAAACGTGGAATCTTACCCAGTATCCTACCCTGAGTGCCTTTACCGCTTCCAGGCGCTCCAAAAATTAAAAATGTTTGATATTTGCCTGATTGAATTTCTGTTTCTGAAGACATAAAAATATTAAGTGTATTATTAATAAATGAAATAATCCATAGAGAAAAAAATACTAAAGATACTCAGATCCCCAAAATAATATTGCACTAGTAAGTACTAGTACACCATAAACTATTCCTGCAATAGAAAGGCACCTCCATCTAAATCTTGTTTTAGTTACAAAGGCAATGTGATCTCGCATAAGATAAGGCATTCCTATCCAAAAGAATGATAAGAAAATCCAAATATAACATATTATTGGAAGCAATAATCTGGATGCGGGTTCTTTAAGAAATGCAACGTCTAGGATCGGGCATACGAGTAGTAAAAGAAAAATACCTAAAGCTCTTACAGCTAAAAATTCATCAACCCAGATAATAAAGGCAACACATCCTATTATTATGCCCCAGCTAATTGGCACTTGCCACTTCTGGAATTCACCCAAGTCCACTTTACTAACTAACCAAAATGCCCAAATGCTGCTTATAATTATAAGCACTACTCCAATAGGTTTATTTCTTGGAAAATCTTTTAGCAAATTAATGACTCTTTGTTCCTTAACTAGAGCGATAACATGACTGCAAATAAGATATAATCCTAATAAAACACCTACATTCTGTAAGCTTAAAAATTCGGTATATATTTGTCGGGTCATATTATTAATCTAAAATTGGCACACCATATAATACATGGCCAGTAGTCCTATCAATTTCAACATCAAACAATTTACCTGTTAACCTGTTAGGATTACCATCGAAAATTACAATTCTATTAGTTCTCGTCCGACCACTTAATCTGTCTTTCCTACGCTTACTTGGACCTTCACAAAGCACTTGTTGCCGAGTGCCCACAAGAGCTTGATTTTTCTCACTGCCAATTTGATCTATAAGACTTATTAGATCTTGATTTCTTTCCACTTTTACGTGTTCCGGCAGTTGTAGTGAATCATCCATTTCAGCAGCTGGAGTACCTCTTCTCTTGGAATATCTAAAAACATATGCATTATCAAACCGCAGTTTTTCACAAAGAGCTCGAGTCTCAGCATATTCAGCATCTCCTTCGCCTGGAAAACCAACAATAATGTCAGTAGATACAGCAATATCAGGTCGAACCTTCCTCATACGTTCTATTAATTCTACAAATTTTGCAGCCTTATATGGTCGGCGCATAGCTCTTAACACTTTATCTGAACCAGATTGAAGAGGGAAATGAACATGTTCAGCCAATTCTGGGATATACCCAAAAGCATCAATTAGATCTTGCTTATAACCCACAGGATGAGGTGAAGTAAATCTTACACGTTCTATACCTTTGACTTTAGCAACACTTTCTAACAATTGAACAAAAGGACTCTTACCATCAACTACAGGAAATTCATGACGCCCATAAAGATTTACAATTTGCCCTAGTAAAGTCACTTCTCTTATGCCCGCATCAGCTAACTTCTTTACTTCATCTACAATTTCAATAATTGGTCTAGCCCTTTCTTTTCCCCTTGTATAAGGAACAATACAAAATGAGCACTTCATATTACAACCCTGCATTATAGAAACAAAAGCTGTCACTGAACCATCATCAGCCGCACCATCTCTAATCATGTTCTGAGAATTCTCTTCCTCGTCAGTATCAACAATAGATGTTCTTAAATCATCCATCCTTGCCTCAGTCCTTGCGCTAAATATTTCTTCTACGTATTCAGCCACCCTATGATATTTTTGAGTGCCTATTACCAAATCTGCTCCACGGCCTAAAAGTTCCTTTCCTCTACTCTGTGCCATACACCCCATGAAACCATATACTATGTGTGGACGTGTTTTCCTCAGATGCTGAATTGAACCCATTTTATTAAGAGCTTTCTGCTCAGCTTGATCGCGAACGGAACAAGTGTTTATTAAAATAACATCAGCTTCGGCCTGTTCATTTGTCATTAAATAACCCCTATCCTGCAGCATCTCTGCAACCTGTAATGAATCTCTTTCATTCATCTGGCATCCGTAGGTTTTTATATGAACTTTAGGCATAATGGCCAAAATAGGTATTTTTAAGACTGAAAACTATAAACTGAGTGGAAATCTAAGAAAGTAGTTTAATTACTTATTGAATCAAAAAAATAAATCATTTTTTACGGTAAATATCAGGTAATTTAATTTTTTAATTGCGAATTATATTAATAAAAAAGACCCTATTAAGATGTTCCAACCTCTTTTCAAATTCTCTTTAATTTTAATTTGGTACGCTTGGTCATGTCAGCTCTCGTACTCTAATGAATATAAAATCGAAAAAGATATTTTTTACTACAATTCAGCCCCTAATCAATATGCTAAAGAACGCTGTAATCTAGATATATATTACCCGACAAAATCTACTAATTTTGCATCTCTTGTCTGGTTTCATGGAGGAGGACTCAGAGGGGGAGAAAAAAACATTCCAAAATCTCTTAAGGCAAAAGGAATGGCAATTATTGCAGTTAATTACAGATTGTTTCCTAAAGCAAAGTGCCCCGAATACATTGAAGATGGAGCTGCAGCAGTCGCATGGACATTTAAAAATATAGAAAAATACGGTGGATCATCAAAAAAAATATTTATTTCAGGCCATTCAGCAGGTGGTTATTTATCAAGTATGATAGGCTTAGATAAAATTTATTTGGAAAAACACGGGGTTAATGCCAACCAAATTGCTGGTCTAATACCACTCAGTGGTCATACGATTACGCATTTTACACCTAGAGAAGAAAAAAATATTTCTGACAAACAACCAATCATCGATAAATTTGCGCCTTTGTATCATGTTAGAAAAGATGCTCCACCTCTAATACTAATCACAGGTGATAAAGAATTAGAATTATTGGGTAGATTCGAAGAAAACGCTTACCTGGCAAGAATGATGAAAGTTGTTAAACATTCTAAAACTGAATTATACGAATTGCAGGGATTAGATCATGGAGGAATGGTTGAACCTGGATTAAAAATTCTTTTGAATAGTGTAAAGAAAATTCTCAAGTAAAGGAATAGAAACCATAACCGATTTTACCTAATCTTGAAATCAGAGGTCGAAATCAAAAAATCTATTGAGCAGTTTATTATTTTTCTTGCTACTGAACGTGGTCTTTCAATTAATTATCAGCTTTTGGTTAGAAGAAATTTAGAAAAATTTGCTAATTGGACAATTAAACAAAAAAATGTCCTAGAACTTAACAATATTACAACGCATGAAATTTCTAAATATCTTCAAACTCGCAAAAAAGATGGACTCGCACCATCAAGTATTCGACAACACATTGTAAGTATAAAAATTTTCTTTAGATTTCTTAGTAAGAAAAAAATTATCTCTGAAGATGTTGCTGAGGGGCTATTTGCGCCTCGACCTGAAGCTTTACTTCCTAAGACAATCAATGAAAAAGAAGTTGAAAAACTTTTAGAATCAATCACAAGAAATGAACCCTTAGACATGAGAGATCGCGCTATGATAGAATTACTCTACTCTAGTGGATTAAGACTTGGAGAGATTATTGAAGCATTGCTAGAAAACCTTTATCTGGATGAAGGTCACATACGGGTTACAGGAAAAGGGAACAAAACAAGAATTATACCAATAGGAAAGAAAGCAATAGAAGAAATTAGTTACTACCTTGATAAAGGAAGAAAGAAATTAGTTAACTCTAAGAGCTCTAGCCATATTTTTCTATCTATTAGAGGCACAAAACTTAGCCCTTCCCGGATTTGGCAAATAGTAAGAGATCGATCCAAAAGAGCGAACCTAAAACAACCTATCCACCCTCATCAACTGCGGCACAGTTTTGCTACTCATTTGTTAAGCGGAGGTGCTGATTTAAGAATGATACAAGAAATGCTTGGCCATGCTGATATAAGCACTACGCAAGCTTACACTCACGTAGATGAAAAAGGTCTTAGAAAAATCCACAAAAAATATCATCCCCGTGGCTAGCCTTCTAAACAGAATTTGTTGATTTATCTATCCATTCTAAATACTTACTAGAAACACCTTCTGGCGCCAACACAATGAATTCAGGAATCTCGTAAGGGTGTGATATAGAAATTTCAGATTCTAATTTCTTAAGGGTTTCTTTTTTAGTCTTAAAAATACCCAAAATTTCACTCTCAGATTGTATTTTACCATTCCATTGATAGATAGATTCAATTTTTGGTATCAAATTGACGCATGCTGCTAGTTGCTTTCTAATAATATTTGTGCCAATTTGTCGCGCTGAGACCATATCTGGGAAAGAGCATAGAACTATTTTTATATTTGGATCATTCATTTATCACATTCTGATGAAATCTCGAATTGTAGACAAGCTGATAGAACGAGTGGATCAAGTAGGATCTAATGAAGTACAGAATTTTTTAAATCGCTTAGCAGAGGAAAGCGATTTTTTTAAGAGTATTTTTGACGCCTTACAAGAAGGGGTCATTGTTGCGACTAAAGCTGGTCTAATACACTACATCAATATAGGTGCTTCAAGACTTTTCGGTATTGATAGTAAAAGTATAAAAGGCGAATACGTCGCAGATCACATACAAGGTCTAGAATGGGAGAATCTCACCACTGGTACCAATGACGCAATCTCAAGAGATCTTGAATTATTCTACCCCGAAAATAAGTACCTCAATTTTTATATTAAACCCATAGTTCCTGGTTCTGAGGATACCGAACCTATATTCCTAATGCTGATTAGGGATATTACTGAATCTCGTAAGGGTGAGGAAGAAAAAATAGAATCTGAACGTATAGGCGCTTTGACTATGCTAGCTGCTGGGGTTGCCCATGAAATTGGAAACCCACTCAACTCAATAAATATTCACTTACAACTATTAGAAAGAAAACTCAAAAAGGCCGTTCCAGATCTATATGAGGCTGAATTAAGAGATCTTGTAGAAACTTCGACCGATGAAGTAAAGAGATTAGATCACATCGTTGATCAATTCTTGAAAGCCATAAGACCATCGAAACCTCAGCTAGAACCTACAGATGTGAATGAACTACTCAAAGAGTCGATGCGATTTTTGGAACCAGAGATCAAAGACAGAGGGCTTAATCTTACTCTAGAATTACGATCGGCTCTACCCGCTCTTGAACTTGATCCCGACCAGATAAAACAAGCATTTTATAATATAGTAAAAAATGCAACTCAGGCTACAACGGAGGGAGGAATGATAACCATCAAAACAGATCTAACAGACAGTCATATTTTAGTCACATTCAATGATACAGGTGAGGGAATTTCTGCAGAAAACTTATCTAATGTTTTTCAACCATACTTTACTACAAAAAAATCAGGCACAGGACTTGGGCTACTTATTATAAGAAGAATCGTTAGAGAGCATGGGGGTGATATTAAAATATCAAGCGAACTGGGCTCAGGAACATCATTATGCTTATCTTTACCTCGCCAACAAAGAAATGTTCGCTTTCTACCTTTGGAGGATAAGAATGAATCGGCTAAGTAAGTTCAAAATAAAATCCAATTAATCAGGTCATTAATGAATACTATACTTATTGTTGACGACGAAAAAAACACTAGAGAAGGGCTCCGATTATCTCTCGAAGATGAATTTGATGTTTACGTATCCTCTAATATCAAAGGCGCTAAGGATGTCCTCGAAAATGAAAGTATCAATGTTTTAGTAACTGACTTGAGGTTAGGTTCAGAAGATGGAATGGAACTGATAGAATTATCATTAAAAATGCCTCAACCCCCAATAAGTATAATGATGACTGCATACGGATCGGTTGATACTGCTGTCGAGGCCATGAAAAGAGGAGCTTATCACTTTGTGACAAAACCTTTAAACATTGATCAACTTGAAATTCTTATAAAAAGAGCCCTGAAAAATAGATCATTAAAAGAAGAAAACACTCAACTTAAAAAACAAGTTCAAAAAAAGTTTACTATTTCAAATATACTTGGACAATCGCCAGCAATGCAACCAGTCTTTGAAACAATTGAACAGGTGGCAAACTCTAAAGCCACTGTATTAATTGACGGAGAAAATGGTACAGGAAAAGAGCTAGTAGCAAAAGCAATACATAATCTGAGCGGCAGACCAAAATCTAAATTAATTACAGTTCACTGTGCAGCGCTGTCTCCACAGCTTCTCGAAAGTGAACTTTTTGGCCATGAGAAAGGAGCTTTTACGGGAGCAACCGAAAAAAGAATTGGTAGATTTGAACAAGCTGATGGAGGAACCCTTTTTTTAGATGAGATTGGTGAAGTTGACTCTTCCACCCAAGTTAAATTACTAAGAGTTTTAGGCGAAAGAACGATTGAAAGAGTCGGTGGAAATAAGACTATTAAAATTGACGTCAGGTTAGTAGCTGCAACCAACAAAAATATTCCAGAGTTAGTTTCGAAAGGTGATTTCCGTGAGGATTTATATTATCGATTAAATGTCGTCAAAATTACACTGCCGCCGCTAAGAAAGAGATCCGAAGACATTCCCCTACTTGCTAATGCGTTTCTCAAAGAATTCGCAAAGGAAAACAACAAACCTTTAAAAAATCTCTCCGCTGATGCAATGCGATCCTTAATAGCGCACAAGTGGCCTGGAAACGTGAGGGAACTTAGAACTGCTATTGAACATGGCGTTGTCATGAGCAATGGAGCAAAAATCACATTGCGCCACTTGCCAGCTGCCCTATGTGGCGAAGATTCGATAGTTCTACAAAATTCCATAAAATCTAATGAAAAAGATTCTGAAAAATTCAATTTGGCCTCTATGGAATCAAAATTGATAGCCAATGCCCTTATTCATACAAATGAAAACAGAACAGAAGCTGCTAAATTGCTTGGAATTAGCCGTAGAACCTTGCAAAGAAAACTAAAGGAATCTTGATTAGTTGCTAACTTAAAAGGGAAATTTGATTTGAGTGCTTAGCATATAACCCATAACATACAAATTTATGTCTTTAAGAAATTTCTTTTCTAATGATGGTGAAGAACTCAGTGGTGCCCTAATTCTTAGGCGCTTACTTTTTCTTCTCCTTCTTTTTGGTTTGATGTTGTTTTATCTAGGACCTGGATTTAAACAGCTCAGTTCGCCCAAAGGCATCGAACAAGCTCAAATTTCTAGAGAACTGGCGAGGACTGGCAGCTTTCAAACCAAAATGATCAGACCACTTTCATTATATCAAGCTGACGAGCACTCTGAAGAATCAGATGGAGCGCATATAGTCGGCTTTAATGATACATATCATGCGCCATTAAATCCTCTTTTGAATTCAATCATCATTAGATTTTTTAAAGGAAAAAATGATTTTGGTTGGGATAATAAATCCACGGTCTACTATTTGGACAGAGTAATAACTACAATATCTATTTTCTTCCTACTCGCCTCAATAGGAATAACATTCCTTTTTATTTCTAGGATCTTTGACACCAAGATAGGGGGTATAACTGCTCTTCTGATGCTACTTTGTGAATTGCTTTGGAGGTATTCACAAAGCGGCCTCCCTCAAATGTTAATGCTTTTCTTATTCACCCTTGGTTGTTATTTTGTTTATAGAGCAGTCGAAGCTCAATGCTTAGATAAAAAACCAGTAGCACTTTTAATGTTAGGGACTGTTTGTTTTGGATTACTCGCATTGAGTCACTGGATGGCAATCTGGCCATTTATGGGGTTGGTTATTTTCTCATGTTTTTACTTTAAACCAAGAGGAGCTGTTGGATTAGGCATGCTTGTTATCTTCTTAATTATAATACTACCTTGGTGTATTAGAAATCTATATACTTCAGGGGATATATTAGGTTCAGCATATTACGGAATGTTTGGAGGGATGGGATCTGGAGAAGAAGAAATTTACAGAAGCTATAATCTAAATAAGGATAACATTTTCCGTAAAGGTTTTGCATCCAAAGTTCTGACATCCTCTCTATATCAATTGAATGGAATATACTCCTTTCTCGGATCAATAGTAGCTGCTCCCCTTTTCTTTCTTGCCTTATTACACCCTTTTAAAAGACCTCAAATCGCAGCATTTAAATGGTTTATCTTAGCAATGTGGGTACCTGCTGTAATAGGAATGTCTCTTTTTGGAGTTTCCAATCAGAGCTTTGGTATTTCTGGACCAGATGCAAACCAAATCCACTTATTATTCATTCCTCTAATGACAGCGTATGGCTTAGCAATGCTTGCAATATTATGGAGTCGAATAGGGATCGGATCGAATATACCGGTCATTTCAGAAAATGGATATTTATGGATTGCGGTAGCTCTTAGTACTATTCCGATGGTGTTAAGCCTCTTACCAGGGATTACAAGAGGTATACAAACAAAAGAAAAAGCAACTAGAGGTGTTGTTATTTCATACTTCGGTAAACAAGTGGACGAAACAGAAATTGTAATAACGGATTCACCATGGGAGGTTGCTTGGTATGGTGATCGAACATCACTATGGCTTCCTACCAAAAAAGCTGATTTAAGACAAATTATGGAGAGAACCAAAAATCATAAAAATCCTTTTTCTGGTATCCTTATAACACCACGATCAATGACTAAATCTTTACTTAATCTCACTTACAGAGATGAAAAAGAATGGGCTCCCATAATCCTTGGCCAAACGATCGCATCTGCTGGCAGTGGAGAAAACCACATTCAACCAAAAACTTGGCTAGGAGATGGACTAAATATCATCAAATCCTTTGAAGGCTTGCCCTTCAATAAAGTAGATCCTAATTTAACTTCAAGTGGATATTTCTTCTTTGTTGATCCTGAAAAATAAATCTCTCATTCAACAATTTATCTCCTTAATAAATTTCTATTTTTAATCTAGGTTAAAAACTTTACGCTTTGATTTCTAACTATGCCCACCAAAAAACAAAGTCAAAAAAATGAAAGCCTTAATTTTGAGGAAGCTATTGAAAGACTTGAAAATATTATTGAGAAAATGGAGGGTGAACGCATTCCTTTAGAAGAACTTCTAAAAGATTATGAAGAGGGCACCAAACTGTTGAATGCATGTAAAGAGAAAATCAATGTTGCAAAAGAAAAGGTAGAAAAAATTAATAATAGTCTAAATGAAGATGAAGCTTCCCTTGATCCACTTGACGAAATCATTGACCAAGGCGAATAGAAATTTACGAGATCGCATTTTCCATACCAAAAAAATAAAATAAACAAGTGAAATTATCTGAGATCAAAAGCCCCATAGACCTCAAAGCACTTCCTGAAGAGGACCTTGATGAATTAGCTGCACAGATTCGTAAGGATTTAATCGAGAGCCTTTCACAAACAGGAGGCCACTTAGGGCCTAATTTAGGCGTAGTCGAATTAACAATTGCCTTACACCGTGTTTTTGAAACTCCAAAAGATAAATTCGTATTTGATGTATCGCATCAGGGATACGTTCACAAAATGCTCACTGGTAGATGGAATAAGATTGATACCATTAGGCAATACAAAGGGCTAAACGGGTTTCTTCTAAGAAGTGAAAGCGAGCATGATTGTTATGGAGCTGGCCATGCAGGAACAGCACTTTCTGCAGCCCTAGGCATGGCCATGGCAAGTAAAATGAAAGGAAACGATGAACGGGTTGTTGCTGTTGCAGGTGATGCTGCCTTTACATGTGGACCCACATATGAAGCTCTAAATAACGTAGGTAACCTTGAAGGTCCTTTTATCATTGTTCTTAATGATAATGAATGGTCGATTGATAAAAATGTTGGCGCTATAGCAAAATATTTTAACAAAATCACAACCAGCAAGACATACGCTGGCCTTCATGAAGCTGCTGCTAATTTTGTTTCTAAAACAATGGGAGAAGGAGTAAGCAGAATCGCCTCAAAGGTAGAAAAAGGAGCAAAAAATATGCTTGTTCCTAGTGTCTTATTTGAAGAATTCGGATTACGTTATTATGGACCTATTGATGGACATGACTTGCCTCTACTAATAAAAACTTTTGAATTTCTTAAGGAACAAAAAGAGCCAGTAATCCTACATATTATCACCAAAAAAGGCCACGGCTATCAACCTGCAATAGACAAACCAGATAAATTTCATGGGTTAGGAAAATATAAGGTTGAAACTGGAGAGACTGATCCAGCATCATGTCCGACCTATTCTCAATTGTATGGAGAGCATTTAACAGAATTTGCTAAGAAAGATGAAAAAATAACTGCCATAACTGCTGCAATGCCTGGAGGAACTGGACTATCAGCATTCAGAGATTCACAAGAAGTTAAAGATAGGTATTTTGACGTAGGTATTGCTGAAGAACATGCTGCACTTTTTGCTTGTGGTTTAGCTACTCAAGGCTTCAAGCCTTTCCTAACAATTTATTCAACATTCATGCAAAGAGCATTTGATATGCTAATTCATGATATTGGAATCCAAAACTTACCTGTACGTATTTGCATGGATCGAGCGGGACTCTCAGGCGATGATGGACCAACTCACCATGGACTGTTTGACATTGGTTATTTAAGACATGTTCCAAATTTCATTTTCATGCAACCAAAAGATGAAGAAGAGTTTGTTGATATGTTATGGACAATGGCTAATCATGATTCAGGCCCCATTGCAGTTAGATATCCTCGAGGTGCAGGCACAGGCGCAAAACCTAAAAAAATTCCTAATATCATTGATATTGGAAAAGCTGAAGTTCTAAAAGAAGGTGATGATGTAGGCCTTATTGGCTTAGGACATTTATTTGAAATGGCTGAACAGACCTGTTTGATGCTCGAAGAGCAGGGACATTCGGTAAGCCTCATAAATCCACGCTTTATTAAACCAATCGACAGCTTAGCGATCAAGGAAATGGCTGAAAAAGTAAAAGTTATATGCACTTTTGAAGACCATGTTTTACATAACGGATTTGGTGCAGCAATAATTGAGCTACTCCACGATGCTGGTATTAATACGCCGGTTGTAAGAATCGGATGGCCAGATGAGTTCATCGAGCATGGAAACATCCCAGCGCTTAGGGATAAACACGGCCTAACAGCCGCGAATGCCTTGAAAATGATAATGGCTAAGCTTTAAATCTTAGTCGTTTTCATTTAAGTAATTTAAAGGATATCTCTAAGGAAGTACTCTAATTCTAATATTCTTAAATTCTACTGGTGCCCCTTCACTCTCAAGGCACAGATAACCTTGTGCAGGTTCGCAACCAGTCCCTCCAGAAACCTCTTCACCATTGACCCATAATCTCACTTCGCCATTAATAGCCCTAACATAATAATGATTCCATTCATTAGTACCCTTTGTAAGATTTTTTGAAGGAAAACTTCTTTTTCCATTTGGTGCAATAGGAGGAAAAGGTTTCATCTTGGCAGGACCAGTTGGAAAAACATCACCATGTGAAGTAAACCAGTCGGCCGGCTTATTATATTTCTTAGTATATTTTTCAGCATAACCGAGATCTAAAACCTGAACTTCTATGCCGTGTGGTAATCTACCTTTACCATTCTCCAAATTTTTAATAGATGCAGGACTCGCCCAAACGAAAACACCAGAATTACCTCCACTTTCTTTATGCATCCATTCACAGACAAGTTCAAAATTCTTAATTGGTTTCTTCATTCTAATGACCCCAACTGGCTTACCTGTACAGAATGCGTGCCCTTTTTCCCAACGCCATGTTTTTTCAGTACAGTTTACATTTACAAAATCCTCCCCATTAAGCTCCCTCCAACCAAGGCCGTAACCCTTGATAGAAGCTTGCTTAAGAGAATCTTGTGACTCATTTTTTTTCTCATCAGCCGATAATCGACCTGAATATAATGTAGAAAAAATTAATATAATGACGGTTTTAGTTAGGCTATTCATAATTATTTTGATGCTGAATTAATTTTCCATAAATAACATTAGGAATTCGAGAATAAAATGAAATCTAAGAGGATTTATTGAACTACATAATAAAACCGATACTCTTAATCAATTCATTTACCCGACAATAGAATGCATTTATATACTTTTATATTAAGGCCTATAAATTTAATCATATCCTTTATCTCGCTAATCTATTTAACGAGTTTATCTGTGGCATCAGAAAAGCCTAATATTCTCTTTATTTCCGTTGATGACCTTCGACCCGAACTGGGTTGCTATGGAGTTAATTATGCAAAGAGCCCAAATATTGATCAATTCGCAAAAACGGCAGTTACATTCCGTAATCACTATGTACAGATTTCAACTTGCGGCGCTTCGCGTTATGCACTCTTAACCGGAAGATCTCCTATTAATTCTAAAGCCTTCAAAAATAACTCCTTTTATAGTGGAAAAACAGCAATTCAAAATAAACAGCTTCTTGGAGCACAGACAATGCCTGAACTCTTCAGAAGATCAGGATATAGAACAGTACTAATTGGAAAAATCTCTCATAGCCCGGACGGAAAAGTCTTTTCTTACAATGGTCAAGGTAATGGCAGGCAAGAAATGCCAGGTGCTTGGAATCGCCTAGCCACTCCTATGGGACAATGGAAAAGAGGCTGGGGTATTTTCTTTGCTTATTCCAATGGCAAACACCGCGAAGACGGTAAAGGTCACTTTGATTTAATGGAGTTTACTGCTGAAAAAGATGAAGATCTACCTGATGGACTTTTAGCTGAAAGAGCTATTGCAGAATTAAATCAATTGAAAAATCAGCAAAAACCTTTTTTAATGGGTTTGGGTTTTTTCAAGCCCCATCTTCCATTCGTAGCGACTAAAAAAGATTGGGAAGCTTTTGAAAATACAACTATTCCTATCCCCTTAAATAAAAGTTCTTTTGACTCACCTTACAAGCATGACAGTGGAGAATTCTTTAAGTACTCGGCTCCATATAAGAAAAAAAGACCACTCAATGATCAGTCTTCTAACATTGCTAGACGTGCATACTTAGCGTGTGTCAGATACGTTGACAGACAAATTGGAAAAGTCTTAGTTCACCTTGAAAAGATAGGTCTTGCAAATAATACGATCGTTGTAATATGGGGAGATCATGGTTGGCACTTAGGTGACGCTCAACAGTGGGGAAAGCATACTCCATTCGAGATAGCCAATCGTAGTGTTCTTATGATAAGAGTTCCCGGTATTAATGGAGGATTCTCAACAAATGCACTGGTAGAAACACTAGATATCTATCCAACACTAATTGATTTATGTAAACCGAAATTCAGAATAACTCAATATCCGTTAGATGGTATATCTTTGGCTCCATTGTTAAGAAAAGAAAAGGAATCCGTACGAAAATATGCTACCAGCTACTGGAGAGATGCAATCAGTATACGCTCTCATTCACACCGCTTTATTGCCAAAGTAAATAATAATAAAATTGTAGATAAAAAGCTTTATAACCTTACTAGAAGACTAGATAGCACTGAAAACGTTTTGTCTGATAATTTGGATATTGAAAAGGAAATGGTTAACCAAATTTCAGAAAAATAGATTTGGTATTCTTAGGCGGCATTAGACTCAGAAGGTTTAAAAGTTAACCTGACACGCATCTTCTTCAAGTGAGGTCGATGATCAATTTGTGGTTCTTGAAAAAGGTAGAAACCCCGACCTTCAAAAAATAATATTCTTTTGCGACAGTCTTCTTTTATCAACTCAATGTCAGAATCTTCACCATACCATTGAGTTTCGGCAAAAAGTAATCTTTTTGGATTACAAAACCTCCTAACTATTTCGTCCTGATAATTTTGAATTGATGAAAATATAGACATTATATAAATCTAATTAGAATTTAGCTAAAGCATCTCAAAGCTATTTCTTCACCAGCTATTCTTCCTGTGGTCCAAGCGCTCTGAAAATTAAAGCCACCAGTTAGTCCGTCAATGTCCATCACTTCTCCAGCAAAAAATAAATTTTTTACCAATCGACTCTCCATCGTTCTAAGATCAATATCTCGAATTAGAACGCCTCCACAAGTTACAAACTCTTCCTTATTAAGACTTTTACCAGAAACTATAAATTCTTCTGAGCTAAGCAAATTGACAACTTTAACAGAAATATTTTTGGTCAATTCTGACCATGTTTGACCTTCTTCAATTCCAGCTTTCAATGCAATCCGAGTCCATAGCCTATTAGGTATTTCTTTTAATGGGCTCTTTTTTAGAATCTTTCTTACTCCGTTTTTATTTCTTTCAGACTCTATAATTTTTCGTAATTTTTGAAAATCCCAATGCTCTCCAAGCCAGTTCACTTGAATCTTAAATTGATACTTAACTTGTTCTAATTTTCTAGCACCAAGGGCAGAAAGCTTTAAAATTACAGGGCCACTGAGCCCCCAATGCGTAATAAGTAAAGGTCCTGTACTTTTTATTCCGAATGCTTCGATACCAACGCAGGCATTAGATAAAGAAAGACCTGACAAATCAATTAATTTATCATCGTCTATTTCAAACGTGAATAAAGAAGGCACCGGAGAAGAGAACTCATGACCAACCGATTCAAGTAAATTCCTTGAACTAAATGACCTTATGCCTCCCGTAGCCAACAATAAATAATCCACTAAAATAGGATCTATTTGTTTATTAACCCAAATTTTAAATAAACCATTATCTGACTTTTCTATCCGATTAACTCTACATTTGTTATTTAATCTAATTTTTTTTTCTTTTGCAGCGTCAGTCAAACAATCTACAACGGTTTGTGAAGAATCTGAAACTGGGAAAATTCTACCATCCGATTCAGTCTTAAGCTCAACGCCATTTTCCTTAAACCACCACACCGTATCTTCTTGACTCCAACGAGACAAAGGGCCTAAAAGCTCACGCTTTCCGCGAGGGTAATGGCCAACAAAATTCATTTTATCCTCCATTTCATGAGTAACGTTACACCTTCCTCCACCAGAAATTTTAACCTTGGTAAGAAAATGACTACCACTTTCAAGGATATCAATATCTGCCTTGCTCTTTACGAACTCAGCACATGCGATAGCACCAAAAAAACCCGCAGCCCCACCACCAATAATGATGATACGAGGAACTTCTTTAGAGGGCATTAAAATGAAATTAATTCAATCTCAAAATACAGCGTCGCCTTGGGAGGAATGACTCCGGGATAACCGGTCTCACCATATCCAAGATCATACGGTATCTTGAACTGATATTTACTTCCAGGGTTCATTAATTGAAGGCCCTCTGTCCAACCAGGTATAACCCCCGAAAGAGGAAAAGTCGTTGGCTCTCCTCTATCATAAGAGCTATCAAACTTCTCTCCATCTTCAAAGCATCCCATGTAGTGCACGGTAACAGTACTCGATGCATCTGGCTTTTCCCCTTTCCCATCCTGAAGGGATCGGTACTCAAGGCCACTATCTGTTTTAGTATAAGGTTGATCGGATTCTGTAAGAGCCATAATAAGGATTTCGAATAAATTGTAGCTTTGTGCAAGTAGTAATTTAATCGATTACTACCATTAAATAGATTCAAATAAAGAGTAACTTGAATGAATTAACTAGTGATAGCGGCTCTTGCATCAGTCAATCCTCCACTTTTCTCCAAATAATAGTCATAGTCACCTGCATATTTAGTGAGATTACCATCCTTGATGTGCCAGACATTATTTCCTAGTTTTTTTATAAAATTCACATCATGAGAAATAAACACTAATGAACCCCCATAATTCGAGAGCGCTATAATTAATGCATCAATCGAAATTAGATCTAAGTGTGTAGTTGGCTCATCCATAAGAAGCAAGTTCGGAGGGTTAAGCAAAAATTTGACCAAATTTAATCGACTCTTTTCCCCACCCGACAAAACTTTTGTCTTTTTAAATACATCCTCTTTTCTAAACAAAAATGAACCTAATACCCCTCTACACTCATCCGAACTTAAATCAACTGCAGCATCGACGCATTCATCAAGGACGCTTTTTTCAGGATCTAAAGTCGAAGCTCGATGTTGGCTAAAGTAACCTATGCGGCAATTATGTCCCAAGTCTCTTTCCCCAGATTGAAAATCCAACTCACCTGCCATAATTTTAATTAATGTTGATTTACCAGCTCCATTTGGACCAACAAGTGCAATTCGATCACCTCGCTCGATATCAACATTAAGGTTGCTATAAATTATATTCTCACCATAAGCCATATTTACGCCCTTCAAACTTACTACTCTTTGACCGCTCCTCGTAGGCTGAGGAAACTGAATTTTAAATAGCTTCCGAGTTGGTTTTGGCTTCTCAAGTTTTTCCATTTTATCTAGCTGCCTTTGACGACTTTGTGCCTGAGCAGCCTTTGATGCAACAGATCGAAAACGATCAATAAATTCTTGATTCTTCTCAATTTCCTTTTGCTGATTTTTCCAAGCCTGTAACCGTTGTTCAAAACGCTTTTCTTTTTCTTTTTCGAATTCAGAATAGTTACCTTTATAACTTATCAAATTCTTATCTTCTATATCATAAACAACTTTAACAAGATCATCCATAAAGGAACGGTCATGAGAGATAAGAAGAACAGCGCCAGTAAAGTTTGATAGATACTGCTGAAACCAAAGTAACGCTTCAAGATCTAGATGGTTAGTAGGTTCATCTAACATTAACAAATCAGGCTCCATAGCCAAAATTCTAGCCAAATGAGCGCGCATAACCCATCCACCGCTCATTTCTTTAGCTGCTCGATCAAAGTCTGATTCTTGGTACCCAAGACCTCTGAGCATTTTTTTCGATTTAGCCTCTAATCCAGGATCACTTAATGCATCAAATTTAGCTTGCGCCTCAAAATATTCAGCACATTCAATTTGGCCACTTCCTTCAAGTTTTTGTAATTTTTTTTCTATCGCCTCTAGCACACCAGCTTTACCAGTGGCAATCTCAAGAACCGTCTCACCTCCTATTGCTTCTCCTTCTTGAGGGAGAAACCCAAGAGTAGTCCATTCATCACGTTGAACTTCTCCAGAGTCAGCACTATCACTGGAAAGTATAATATTAAAAAGAGTCGATTTACCAGCACCATTAGGACCAACAAGCGCAATGAAGTCAGAATAATTTACGGTGAAACTAGCACCCTTAAAAAGAGTTCGACCTCCAACTGACTTAGAAATCTTACGAAGATTTAGCATAATTTTTTATCTATTTATTGGCATAGCCGCCTGAGATTCTGACAGTAATGACTTTAATTTATTTTTGAGCCTTAAAGCCAATTTAGGCAACTCACCAGATAGATCATTATTCTCACCGATGTCTTCTTTGAGATTATAAAGTTCTATACTATTGTTATCATAAAAATAGAGCAGCTTGTAATCCCCCTCACGAATTGCTGAACCGAGACGATTATCACGATGAAAAGCAAAATTTGGATAATGCCAAAAGATAGCTCTATCCTTCAATTTTTTTCCATCATTTAGAAGAGGTAATAGATTCTCCCCATCAATAGGGTAATTAACATCAGAACTCAGTCCTGATGCCTCTAGAATAGTTGGATATAAATCAGTCAGTATGACAGGCGTTTCATCTAATGTTTCAGGTTTAACTTTTCCTGGCCATCTAATGATAAGTGGCACCCTAATCCCTCCCTCATAAAGGTGTCCTTTATCTGCTCTCAGCGGGCTCGCATCACCAACTCCTCCGAAAGGACCATTATCAGAGCTGAAAATAACTAGCGTTTCATCAGCTATTTTCAAATCATCTAATGAATTTAAAACTTTTCCAACAGCATTATCCATAGCCTCTATCATAGCCGCATACCGATAATCTCTATATCCACGCACTGGCAAATTCTTATATTTTTCTAATAAATCTGCAGGTGCTTCCATAGGCCAGTGAACCGTATAATTCCACAAAGCGACAAAAAATGGCTTCTTTTTCGATTGCTGCTCAGTGATGAATGCAATGGTTTCATCTGCCAAACGATCTGGTAGATACTCTCCTTTTTTTCTATTTGGTAAAAAATCAATTCTGTAAGGATCAAAAAAAGTAGGAGGCCCCCCATAAGAACACCCCCCTATATTGACATCAAAACCTTGGTTAAGAGGATTATATTTTTCATTTTTTCCTGTGTAAAGATGCCATTTCCCAATAAACGCCGTAGCGTAACCTGCATCCTCCTTAAGCTTTTCTGCCAGCGTAATATACTTCAAAGGTAAATGATTAATCATTTTAGCCGGAAGAAGCCTTGAGCTTTTTGGAGTAAATCTGTCTTGATGCGGTAAATGATTCGTAATTTGAAGCCTAGCAGGAGATTGCCCTGTCATTATGGAAGCACGAGTCGGAGAGCAAACAGGAGCAGGAGCATATGCATCAGTGAAACGAATTCCATCTTTTGCAAGAGCATCAATATTTGGCGTATGAAGATTATCATTACCCTGGCACCCAAGATCCATCCACCCCATGTCATCAATAAGAACAAAGAGTATATTCGGTCTACTTAATGATATTGATGAAATGAATAATAAAAAAATAAATGTACTAAGGATTAGCTTCACTGAGCTATCATACCATCTTTATGTTGATTTTCCAACAAGTCCCTTGAATACTTACCTCATAAATCATTTCCAGCATTCTTTTTATATTTAGTTCGTGCAGATTGAAAAAAATCACGTAACAACTGAGATGTTTGCCCAGCAAGAACCTCTGACCTAATTTCTGTTTTATGATTTAATGTAGGTTGATTTAATAAGTTTATAAACCCACCTCCTGCAGCCCCATCTTTTGGTGAAGAGCACCCATATATAAGAGAACGAATTCGACAATGAATTATTCCTCCTGCACACATAGGACATGGTTCTTTTGTAACATATAAATCACATTCAGAAAGTCGCCAATCACCGATATATTCTTGGGCCGCAGTAAGCGCTAACATCTCTGCATGAGCCGTAGCATCTTTTAATATTTCAACCTGATTATAACCACGACCAATAATAATTCCGTTTTGAACCACTATTGCCCCTACTGGAACTTCCTCAATTCTTAGAGCTTTTTTGGCTTCTTTAATTGCCTCAGCCATAAAATACTCATCGCTATTGAAGTCAATTGAAGTTTGATCTTGAGAAATATCACTCATAATAATTAAATAATATATAGTTTAAGAGCGACTTGCGTCACCACGAGGGTAGAAGATAGTAGCTAGAGATGCTAAATTTCAACCAAAGGATTATTGCCCCTTCTCTACTCGCAGCTGATTGGAGCAAACTTGCTGATGAATGTCAACTAGCGATGAATTCTGGCGCAGACTGGCTACATCTAGACGTAATGGATGGACATTTTGTTAATAATATTTCGTTTGGCCCAAAATTTGTGAATCATGTCCGCCAAATAGTTCCTAATGCTTTTTTGGATACTCACCTAATGATAGAACGACCAGATAGATACATTCATCAATTTATTGAGTCTGGATCAAATAATATCACTATACACGTCGAGCCTAATTACAAAATAGAACAAACAATTTCAGAAATAAAAAAATCAGGTGTCACCGCAGGTATTGCTATAAATCCAGAAACCCCTATCGATATGGTTCGGCCGTATCTCAATCAAATTGACATACTACTTGTAATGACTGTCAAACCTGGATTTGGAGGACAAGAATTTATGACTCAAGAAACAATGCCTAAAGTGAAAGAGGCTAGAGAAATCAGAGAGCGAAATGATTTAAGTTTTCACATTCAGGTAGATGGAGGAATATGTTCTAAAACAGCAAAAATATCAGTAGACCATGGTGCTAATGTATTGGTAGCAGGAACTAGCACTTTTAAAGCGCAAAACATGAAGTCAGCCATTGATGAAATGCGAAAAGCCTAATGCAAGCGAATCAAACAATTAGATCATCCAATCCATTTTTTTGTATAAAATCACCAGAATTAACACGCTTAAACACCTCTGTCACATCATCAGATTTATCTAAAACAGAGTTCGCTACATATACTGGCACCTTAGACTGAACAGCTAAGGCAATACAATCACTAGATCTTGCGTCAATCTCAAGAATCTTTTTTTCTTCAAGTTCATTTTCAACCTTAATGATTAGCCTGCCATAATATACCTCATCTTTGAAATCATTTATAACTACCCTCTGAACTTTTGCTCCAAGGGCTTCAAGAACGTGACCAAAAAGATCATGAGTTTGAGGCCGCTCCAAAGGTAAGTCCTTCATAAGCATCGTAATCGCATTCCCAACCATTTGATCTATATAAATTACGAACACCTTATCTTCATTACCAAGAAAAACAGCGCAACCACCGTTTGTTGGCAAAGTTCCCTTAATATCAACTTCGACTACTTCGCTATTCATTATTTCAATATTAAGCACAAAGTGAATGCCCTCTACTATACTAATTCACTAAAATTAATATCACAGAATTTCTTTCTTAATATATTTCCGCGATAATTGTACATAATTTTCTGCCCATTTTTTTAAGGATCTTTGTTCATCATTGCTCAACTTTCTAACCACCTTAGCTGGCGACCCTAAAACCAAAGAACCTGGTGGGACTACAGTATTCATTGTCACTAATGCACCTGCACCAATTATAGACCTAGCTCCCACTCTTGCGCCATCCATAATGATAGCCCCCATTCCTACTAAAACTTCATCATCTATTGTGCATGCGTGAAGAATCGCCTTATGTCCAACTGTAACATACTGACCTACATGTGTTCCTTGCTCACATTCGAGGTGAATGACGCTGCCATCCTGTACATTAGATCTAGGACCAATCACAATTTCTTGTATATCTGCTCTAAGAATTGCACCATACCAAACACTAGCCTCTTCACCAATAGTGACAGCTCCAATCATGTCTGCACTCTTAGCAATAAAAGCACTAGAATGTATTATTGGTGACCTACTAAGAAAATCTTTTCTATTCATAAAAAATAAAATAATATCTATAATACTAAAAACTCATAGCTGCTTGGAAAAAACCTGACGCTTTTTGAAGTGTCTCCTGATACTCTAATTGTGGATCAGAATCTGCAACGATACCGGCTCCAGCATGAAGAAAGAGCTTACCTGATCTAAGATAAGCGGTTCTAATCCCAATACTAAATTGACTTTCGCCATTCACTCCAAGATACCCTATAGCACCTGTATAGATATCTCTGGGTAAAGTTTCAAGTTCATCAATAATTTGAAGAGCACGACTCTTTGGAGCACCGCTGATGGAGCCTCCCGGAAAACATGAAATGAGAGCACTTAAATGATCAATAGTCGGCTTTAAGCGCCCCTCAATGGTACTAACTAAGTGGAACACCTGTGCATATTTCTCTAACTTAAGTAACTCAGAAACACGAACTGTTCCAAATTCACAAACTTTTCCGAGATCATTTCTTTCAAGGTCTGTAATCATGATAAGCTCTGAAATTTCTTTAGGAGAAGTTATCAACTCAGCAGCCGAACGCTCATCATCGCCTGGATCATTGAACCTCGGACGAGTTCCTTTAATGGGTCTAGTTGAAATTCCTGGTCCACTCATTGATAAAAAACACTCAGGAGAAGAAGATATAATTGTTTCTCCAGCAAACTCATGAAATACAGAATAAGGAGCAGGCGAGCACTCTCTTAGAGCCTTAAAAAAATCAAATGGATCTTTATTTTCTGGCCATTCAGCTTCGAATCTTTGAGATAAATTCACCTGATAGATATCCCCCGATGCAATATATTCTTTTGCCTTCTCAACCATCAAACAAAATGCTTCTTCTCCCATACCTCCACAAAATTTAAGACTATTTATCGTTGTAACGTTAGTTGGATGAGAACTAATAAAATTAGATAAACCGCCAATATCTATCCATTCGTTACGTTCATGTAGATACACCAAAAGTTTGGAATAATCTCCAAATTTATATTTACCATTAAATCCAATGTGCCCAAAAAGGCCGCCAATAGGAAATCCGCAATCAACGTGTTGGCGAAAATTTCCAACCTCATCATAATAATCTCTTAACTGATTATTATGGTCAACGATATGCCCACGAAAGACTTGATCTGGCATGGCTCCAATAATTGATAAGGTATCCTTGAAAGAACACTCATCGGATCGATTAACTGTATCAAAAAAAAGAAACCCAGGTAAGTGCCGCAAACTTTGAGCCACCTCAATTGGAGACAACTTAATATCCACGCTACGTGGTATTAGTATATTTTCCCTAGTTTTACGTATACTCATAAAATGAACACCAAACACTCTATTTTGATGATTTTCTACTTAGTTATGCAATGATTTCGATTAATGTAATAATAGTTTATATTACTAAGTTTAATGAAACCCTCAAAAATAAGAGCATTAGTATTAGATAATTTCGTTTATAAAACAACGATTCTGTTACTAGGGTTCTGGGTAATAATTCTGACAAATAAAAAAAGGCCTATACTGAAGAATGCAGGTGACCCTCCAAAAACTATAATTATTGAACCTATCAAAAATTCAAAAGAAACTTTTAATCCTGAAAAGGAAATTAAGAAACAGGGTAATAAATCATTAAGTACAGAAGAAAAAGAAAGAGAACTTATTTCAAAGGTCCTCACAAATTCATTTAAAGATTCCAAAAAGAAAAACAGTAAAACCATCATTGAAGAACCCATAATCCAAAATTCCACAAAAATTGTAGATGAAGAAGCAAACAAACTTTTAGAAGTAATTGAAATTGGAAGAACACTAAGGGAAAACGGAAAAACTCTTGAATCATTAAAAGCTTTTAGGGAAGCAAAAAATCTTTTTCCAAATAAATTGATTCTCATGTGGGAACTTCATCTAACCTATGAAGCAATGTCTCTTCATGAAAAATCTAGAAACGAATTAAATAATATACTCGCCATTGGTAAAGGTGAGAGAGGCGAATACTGGGAAATGGCTGAATTAAAAGTAATGGTAGATGATGGAAGGAAAATACAAAAAATAGGACAGCGATTGTTATTTGGAAAAGTAATAGAATCGTCTCCAATCAATCAAGAGAAGGGTGAAACTATATTAATAAAAATGGAAATAATTTCTAAATTAAAGGATTCAATTGACGTTAAAGACATCACTCTAATATTAGAATTTTATGATATTGTTAACGATTCTGAAGTTCAGCCAACATTGTCTGATCAGCCAAGTGCAACTTGGAAAACAAGCCCAGTTAATTGGGAATCAGCAAACACAGAAATTGTTGAGTGGAAATATTATTTACCGAATGTTTCAATGGCTGAGAAAAAAATACACGAAAAAAGAAAATACTATGGTTTTGTTGCAAGATTATACTACAAAGATTTGCTTCAGGACATTTATGCCAAACCAAGAATTTTATTAGAACCAAAACAATCTTTAAATAGATCATTTATTGATAGCTCTTTATTTCCTCCTGAAAACAACTAATCTAATTATTAATGCAATTGATCACCAGACAGAAGTTATTGATGCCATTTGTGAAAAGTTTAGTAATTCAAAAAATCTCTTATTTCCAAAGATCGAATCTTCAGAAAGAAAAAATTGGGTGCGAAAAAATATTGCTATAATTTTTGACGATCATGAAAATTCTATAGAAATGAATTCATCACCAGAGCATATTTCAGATGACTTAGAGGATGAAAATGTTCCACTCGCCAATATTCTGACAGCGCAGGGAAAAAAAATTGGTGATTACGAATTAACCCGATTTTTAAAATCAGAAAACGAGACTGAAATTCATGTAGCATTACAAATTTCAATTAATAGAAAAGTATCGTTAACTCTTTTAAAGCGCCACTTAACTCAATCCACAACATCTATAGAAAATTTTCGTGAAACGGTACGTGCAAAAGCAAAAGTCTCTCATCCAAATATTGCTGCAGTTTATGAAGGCCATGAAGATGATGGGTATTTATTCTACACAAGCGAACTCATGAATGGGCAGAGTCTAGAAAACGCAATAGATTACGGTATAAAGTTCAACCAAGGACAAATTATTAGCCTTCTGAAAGTTATAGCAGACACACAAATATACCTAAAAAGCAATCAAATACCTCATACTCCACTTCAGGCATCAGATATTTATATCAATTCAGATGGAACAACTCGAATTGCTAACACTGCGACTAAAAATCACAGAAACATTCAATACGATAAGTTAAACATCAAATACCTAATTAAATCTACTAAACATCTAGTCGAAAAAAATATAGATCCTAAGATTTCATCTTTTTTAAATAGCCTTTTAAACAGCACCGATACATTAACATGGGAAAGGTTTGCAGAAAAAATATCAAGTTACGAAAATCAGATCTCAAACACTATTGAAAATAGTTCTGTAGAACCAGAAAAGAAAACCGTCCATTTTTTTCTGGCTTTAGGTTCCTTTGTTCTAATTATCACCACTTTAGGAATATTATTAAATGTTGATCGGGATAAATCAGAAATATTTACAAATACAAATCAAGATCTAATGATTAGAATTGATGGTGGAGAATTCATTTATCAAAATGGAGAAATTAAAATACTTCCTACTTTTTGGATTGATAAATATGAAACCACTATCTCTGAGTACAAAACCTTTCTAGATGCTATTAAACTTGATGACATTGGTAAATATAAGCATCCTGAACAACCTGTAGAAAAAATTAGTCATAAACCAAAATATTGGGACCAATATTTCAAAGCCGCAAAACTTGGCGGTACATTCTCTGGTCATCATATTTCACTAAATTCACCAGTAATTTATGTAGATTGGTGGGACGCATACGCATATGCAAGGTGGAAAGGCCGAAGACTCCCTACTGAAGAAGAATGGGAAAAATCAGGGAGAGGCAAAACTGGTAACCTTTATACGTGGGGAAATGATTCTCCTAAAGATTCTAAAAAATCTATAAACAATAATTTTACAAAATGGATAGATGTTCATTTAATTCATCGTGATCTTACAAAAGACGGAATCGCTGGACTCATGAGCAATGTATCTGAGTGGACTATAACCTTGGAAGAAGACCCAGAAATTATTGGTAATTCAGTTCCTGTAATTCGTGGCGGAAATTTTAAATCAAGCAAACAGGATCCGAACCAATTGTTAGACCGAAAAGCCGTTGAAAATAGGAGTTTTAAATCAGAGTTAATTGGTTTTAGAACGTTAACTGATATCAAGCCTCGATTTAAATTTGATATTTCTAAATAAAAAGCCGGCACCCAAAATGGATACCGGCTTTATAAATTATTTAGATTAAACTAAAAGCTTAGTTACCTCTCTGAGGATTAACCATTTGAACTTTACCTTGGTAGTCGAACAAATCAATATTTCTTCCACCCATATCTTTCATAGCTTTACCGCTTAAATCTAATTTAACAATTTCTGCATCACCAGTTCCATAGATAATCACGGCTGTTTTACCCTCCCAAATTCCACCTAATTCAGATTTTTCTTGAGCATACTGTCCAACCGTAGAAGAAAAACCAGAAGCTAACATCGGATAACGTGGTTCAAATCTAGAACTTTTATTGACCGCATAGTGATTTGCACCTGGCTCAAGAGCAATACCCTGAGGTGTACTTCTCTCGTGAAAATTATCACCACCAGTTTTTGTTTGTCCATTCCCATGCCATGCACAACCCGCCACATAAAATGGTTTTTCAGAATCCATTTCAACAGCAACCTCAGCTAGGATATCATTTGCATTATCTCCAGTTGGAAGGAAGCCATCTTCTCCGTAGAGAGCATAAACGCCTTTATAAATACCTGAAACTTGCTGCATCGATTTATTAACTTTTGCCTTTTGCTGAATTGAAGAAAAGACTGGAACTGACACACTTGCCAAAATTGCAATAATTGTTATTACCACGAGCAATTCGATTAGAGTGAAACCTTTTTGATTGAATTGGGTTTTCATATTTTAATTTCTTGGGGTTAATTAATGGTCAAATCCCCCCTGAACTTATCTAGTTAATAATATAAAATAGGAGGGCTTTCTTTTTATTATTCTACCAGCTAGATCAAACCATTCAAGGTCTTTTGGCATAACCTTCGATTTGCCAAACCCAACTATTAATAAATTCGCTTTTAAGGCTCTCTTGACTTAAACA
>CABXDI010000005.1 GCA_902510815.1 uncultured Verrucomicrobiota bacterium
GAACTCCTCAAAAAGTTGAATTTAGAAGTGACTGCCGGTCGGGCTACGCCTGGTAATTCTGTAAAAAATGACCGCAAGGTAACGTTTTTACCAAACGGAGTTTCATTGCCAAATTAATTAGCGCTTTGAGCTCTAGATATTTTCTCCTCAGTATCATGAGGTTAACGATATCTATTTATTTTTCCTAGAGGTTCTAAAAAATATTTCGCCTCAGAAATACTATTTTTTCAGGGTATTTTCTTTCTGATTATGTGAGTGAGGTTTGCCTGCGATTTTTTTTCGAATCCAAACTAAAAGGGGATGCGTTCACTTTACTGAATTCAATTAATCAAGGCCTTGGTTAGAAAATTAACTAACATAAAACTCAATCAAAAAATACTAATTGTGAAAATATTTAAAACTCTTCTCACTGCTATTGCGGCAACTTCAATCTTTTTAGGAGCTTCATTAGCAGATCATCATAAGAAAAAAGACATCGTCGATACTGCTGTTGCCAATGGTAATTTTAAGACTCTTGCAGCTGCTCTCAAGGCGGGTGGATTAATCGAAACTCTTAAAGGTAAAGGTCCGTTTACTGTATTTGCACCTAATGATGCAGCATTCGCAAAGCTACCTAAGGAAACTCTCGCATCTCTTTTGAAGCCTGAAAATAAAGATAAGTTGGTAGATATTCTCACCTACCACGTCGTGAGCGGTGCAGTGCCAGCAAAGGTTGCGGTAACCCTCAAAAAAGCGACAGCTGTCAACAAGAAGGACATTAAGGTAAACAAAAAAGAAGACGGATTATTTTTGAATAAATCAAAGGTAATTGCAACCGACATCAAAGCTAGCAATGGAGTCATACATGTCATTGATTCAGTGCTTTTACCGCCAGCTAAATAATTAGGTAGTACACACACAACTGAGTCATGAAAAAACTATTAATCAGTACATTTACAATTGCCGCCCTCATTACGGGTTCAGCTTTTTCCAAGGAGGCATCCAAGGACATTGTTGATACTGCAGTTGAAAACGGAAGTTTCAAAACATTAGCTGCCGCTTTAACAGCTGCGGGTCTTGTTGACACTCTCAAAGGGGAAGGCCCATTTACAGTCTTTGCTCCTAATGACGAAGCATTTGCTAAACTGCCTAAGGGTACCGTAGAATCCCTCTTGAAGCCTGAGAACAAAGCAAAGCTAATCAACATCTTAACTTACCATGTAGTCAGTGGCAAAGTGCCTGCTAAAGTTGCAGTCACGCTAGAAAAAGCCACCGCAATTAACAAACAAGACATCAAGGTTAAGAAGAAGAAAGCTGGTTTGTTTTTAAATAAATCAAAGGTGATTGCTACTGATATCAACGCAAGCAATGGAGTCATCCACGTCATAGACAAGGTGCTCCTTCCACCAGAAAAAAAGCAGGCATCAACAAGTAGCCAAAAACTCATTGAGGTTGCTATTGATAGAGCTGTGCCACTTTTCAACCACGGTCAGCATCAAGCTTGTGCCGCAATCTATGAAGTTACAGCGCATGCTCTAATGACAATGCCCAAGGGATCAGTTTCTGACAAAGACCGTGCAATGCTTGGTCGTGCTATGAAAATGGTTAATAGTTCAAGGTGTATGACCACAAATTCATGGACTTTGCGTAAGACTTTTGACGCTATGCTTGCCTCAAAGTAAATTTAACCGCTGCTAATCTAATTAAAACCTGTGAGTGTAATGACTCGCAGGTTTTTTTATTTAATTTTGACCCTAAAGAATTTTCTTTTCTGGGTATTTTTGATAACAGGTTCGTAGGTAGTAATATTAGAATTTGCCGTAACTGTTGAAATTGTTTTCCAATCTTTAAGATCCTCCGAAACTTCAATTTGATATTCTTGATCAATGATGCTGCCAAATTCAAACCGAAAAGGGTCTTCTTTAACTACAAGACTCAATGAGGGTTTGACGCTAATGAGTCTTGAAACAACAGACGTGGCATATTCAGGTGAATTTGGGATGAAAGTCGCCTGTAGCACCTGATTGCCTGATCTCAACTGATCACCGGCTTCAAAAGAATATTCAAAATTACCCTCTAACTCTTTGCCGTTGTAAGACGCATTAGCATTTTGAATTTCACTTGTCAGGGCCAATCCTTCAGACCATTCCTGGGGAGGGTTCCAACTAAGAACAGGCTTAATTAGAGGAACTTTATAAGGATAGTGAAACGGGTAAGATTTGACTCCGCTGGAGATAGAGAAATCTTTATTTCCAAGTTCAAAATCAACAGTCAGATTGACTCCATAGCCTGCTAGGTTTTGATACATTTTTTCAAAGGATATTTTCTGGTCACCGTAGTCAGCGATTTCTTCTAGGAGAATTTTGGATCCACTTTTGATCTGTAACCTAGCATGCGTCCAATCCGGATTAATACCTTCCTTCGGTGATTGCCATTTAAAGACATTCACCGGATCAGGTTCACCGAAATCTTCGATTAATGGTAACTCCACTGAAGGGAATTGGGACTTGGTTGGTACTCGGTATCCGGCCAATGAACTCCATATAGGTATTTCCGCTCCGTAATAATTTGCTGTCTTTTGAACGGAAACATCAACCAAAATGCCTCTGCCGTCTTGAACCTTATCACCTAGCCAATCTTCTTTTGGTATGACAATGGTGGTCTTTTCAATGATACCCTCCCTTTCAATAGAACTAATAAATTGCCCTGGATCATCAAAAGCCAGCTTGATCTGAATCGGTCCTTTGGCGATTTCGTCTGGTAGTTCATTAGGATCAATGAAAACTACGAGGTTGTCTTTATCATCCATTTCGGCTCTGATGCCACGGAATAGTACACCAGTATCAAGTTTCATTTTATATGCCTTATATTCGGGTAGCCCGTCTTCATTTTGAGAGTACTTGAAATAAGTGAATTCCATCTCATCCATCAGGTAACGACATTCAGCTAGAGCATCTGCAAAGTTTGCTATGCCATGGACCTCTTGATTTTTTACATGAGAAAACCGAATTTCATCGAAGGCAAGATCCTCGTTGATGAGAGGAATGGCTCCCTTCATTGAAGACAAAATTTCAATGCCTTTTTCTCGATCTGAGAGTGCCTTTGCAAAGTCAGCCATCCGGTACATTTCAGAGATGGGAATGACCATTTCATCTTCGAATGCTCTGTTTTCGATCTTCCCATCCGGTTTCCGGAATCCGGTAAGCTCTTCCATGCGATCCTTAATTTGAGCCTCGCCAAAGGCTCGGTTTATCAAGTTTTCGAGCCATTCAGGATCTAATTCCTCAACTGTGGAATCAGGAAGATTGCCTCCTGCCTCCTTGACTAATCCCCGCAACTCAATTTCAAATTGGCGGCTCTGATCTCTAAGGCTTTCTTGGAGTTTCGGATCGTAGGCCGGATCTGGATAAACTTCTCCAATTATAAAGCTATTATTACTTTCTCCGATGCCCTCCTGAATATTTCCCCATGATCGTAACTCGACTGGATCAACATAACCAAGAACTGTGTAACGTTGAGGAATATGAATTCTTAGAAATGCTGTAAATGGATCTATTGGAACTACTTTACGACCGATGAAACTGTGAAATTCACTTGATGTGTTATTAAAACTGTTAATAGAGATTGTAAAGTCTTGTGGATTGTCTAAATTCTCTGGGCTGATTACTATTGGTTCGATCTCAATGTTAACATCAGTTGGGCTTCCAACTGGAACCGGCCTGCCGTTTTGGTATTCCATCTTAGAAGACTTTAAAATTAATTGAACGTTGAAATTATTTTCGACTAATACATCGGTTAAGTTTTTGACCTTAAACTGCCCTGAAATGTTATAGCTATTCGTTTCCTGATCTTTGGATGCAGTAATACTTAAGGGTTCTCCAACTAGATCGGAGTAAGTGGAAACACCCTCTTCAATGGCTCTCTGGCGAAGGGTTGCGTAACTTAGTTTATCTCCGAATGCTTGGTTATAAAGGGGAAGGTAAGCGTTACGGTAACCATTTTCGTTAGGGTGAAAACTACCCATCATTATAGGGGCCTTAAGATCGAGCCCATCATCATTCATTTCAAACTGACCTCTGTAGTAAAAGAAATGATTATACCAACGATTTGGATCCGTATGCTCCTCGTCGCCGTCAATTCTAGCATATTCAAATGGTGAATGATATTCTTTCAACCCCGTAATTGAGAATTCATAATTTTGTCCTTCGGTTATAGAATTAACACCAATGATTAAATCTTCAGATATGAATGGAATCAAATTTGCAGATATCTCAAAATCTTCCCAACCTAAACGCTTTGCAGCTGCATAAGGTACTTGTATGAGTCTCCAGGGTATAGTTATATTTCTAAGAATATCATTTCCGTCATATTTGTATGGAATTCCTAACCCTCCGGTAACTTCTTCGGGATGTTCATAAAGAGTAATTTTAGTTTCTCTTTCTCCTAAATTATCTCGCATTTTTTGATTTAAAACATCAATGATGAGGGGCTTTATTCGAGAGAATTCAGAGAGACTAAAGTCATCACAATCTGAGATAAGTCCCAAGTTATCAAGCACTCTATTGGGAGATCCAGCAGTTACATCAGGATAGTTGAACCATGCAATTTCATGAATGTTATTGATGTTTATGGTTGAGCCTTCGACATGCTTGAAATTAGGCGCGTAATTGGGTTCGCCATCACCGTTAAAATTTCCATTAAAAAAGTCAGACCAGACTCTCAGTGTTCTATCAAAGATATTCATCCAACTCTCTTCACCATCGTTAAACATCCGGCCTTCAATTTCATCTGTTCTGATATCGAAATCTCTAATGCAAGGGGGGCTTAGATGTTCTGCAATTATATCGCCAAACCCTGCGTCATTACCTCCCATATTAATGAAAAGCGCATCGATCGTTTTACTGTCGTTTGTTGTATTTGGGCCTCTTCTGTTGAGTTGCGTTAATTGACCCCACATCGTTTTAGGGCCTTTGTATTTTTCTTCCTCTATCCGGTCACTTTCATATCTCTCATTATGATTAATAGGAGGTAAATAGGCAATTGCGCCACTCCAGGAATAATTTCCAAAATTAATAGCAAAATCTGGGTATTTTGTAATCCATTGCTTTAGTGCGAGCTCGAAACCGGAATTAATAGATCGATGAGGAGGAAAATCCCAGGACCACGGCATTCCAATTCCTAATAGTGTTGATGGTTCACGCATTGGCCCCCAATGTTGTTCGTCTTGTCTTTTATGAATCCAAGGTCTTTGTGAGTTTCGATCAGGAGCGCCCTCTCCGGATCCAAAAGAATCTCCAAACATAGCGATAGAAATTTTCCTTGGATTGATAAAAGAATGAATATTGCCACCTACAAGAACGGTTTCTCCATTTCTTATTTCCTCTCTCCACCAGCGATAGTAAATAGTTACTCCACTACGATGCAGAGGTGACTCAATAACTTCTCGATATCTTGTCCCGTGCTTGGGTCTGCTTGGGATAAAAGCATAGTGTTGATTAGCTGATGTTCCTTCGCTAAATTTTTGAATAATGCTATACTTGTCGACAGGGATGATTGCATAAGGGAGCTCTAATGAACTAAAGTTCTTAGTTAAATCGAAGTCCATATTGTAATTTTCATACCATCTATCTAAAAGGTTAGGATCCACTCGGTAAGCTTTTCTATCGCTCTGTCCTTCAGCATAAAGGTTGTCATGAAGTCTAATTGGAGATCTAACATCGCCTCCTGGGTTAAAATTAGGTGGAGATATAAGGTCATTTTCGAAATTGCTTATCTTCACATAGTAAGTACTATCTCCATCATCAGTTACGATGATCATTCCTCTCCAGCCTATCATTGGAAATACCGACGGATCAGAGTATCGCTTAATACCAATTTCGTGATCTTTTGAATCAATTTCTGTTTGAGCGTATAGTATTCTGCCTTCACCATCCCCAAAGTCTGGAATTCCCAACTGCTCAGCAAAGGAATAACATGAGATTAGAATAATAGATAATAATGTCCCAATGATTATTCTCATTGAGGCATTAAGAACTCTTTCTAAAATAAAGGCAATTTAATTTATCCTAACCCTTCACTACTAATCTAAAAAACCATCTAGTTTCTGTATCAATGGCCATCGAAGATCTCCACATTTCTTTGATGGTGCCATCGGCGTTAATTGTCGTTGCTTCCAATACAGCAATACCTTTTTTCCATTCCTTGAGGTCCTCAGAAACTTCAACCGAATATACGAGATCAGTGCTTTGCCCCTGACGGGTAAAGCTAAAAGTAATGTAGTCTTTGGGTTGATCCTCAAGGTCTAAAGTTTGTATTTCTATTTTAGGAAGGTCTACTCTGGAGGAGGCCTTTGGGTTAGAATTGAGAGCATATTCCATTAGGTTAACGATTCTGTCCCCATCAGGATCCTCAGTTTTTGATGCGCCTGGACCAAGTCCATTATCTGATGCCCAGGTATTGAAAGTGAGAGCAGCATCTCCTCCCTCAGTACCAGGAGAAGCTATCCCGGAATACCAATTGTTCGCCTCACCATGATTCTCCTGAGAAACATTTTTAGGATCGCGGAGATTCAAAGTAAAACCGTCACCGTCGGCACTGATAGGCCATGGTTCCTTATCATCATAGGTTATTTCGATGATTGGGGTTCCGGCCCCGAAAGAGAGTTTGATGTTCTCTCCGGCATTATCGAGCTTGTTGTCATCCTCCCATTCTCCTGCGATAGGTAGACCTGCACCATAACGTGATTCGAAGGCGAGGCGGTTCCTGACAATAAGTAAGTAGTCATCCGATTTAATGATACTGCCTGCCTCAAAATCATAGTCGATTCCCTTGGTGAATCTAAGATTAGTAAGTTCTAAATCAGTATCACTAATGTTCTGGATTTCTATGTATTCAAAGTCAGAGGTGGTCCACTCTTTGTCTTGTTCAGATTGGCTAGCTCCCTTTGGGTGGTAACTGATCTCGGTAATTCTAAGAGAGTTGATGTAGTCAATGGTGTCTGGGTTTGCGACTTTGAATTGGATAGGATCTGACCAGTGACTCCACCGACCTTCTTTGTCCTGATGTCTTACTCTTGCTCTATAACTTCTGCCGACTCTTGCATCTGTAGGTGAGAATTGATAATTAGAATCAAAACTTTCTATTTGTCCTGAGAGCGCTGGATTCTCAATTTCATAAATGTATGGATTTTTTGTTATATAGCCTTCAATCGTTGGATTGTAGACTTCTCCCAAACGCCATTCCATGGCGGCAAAATCACTATTAGATTGGCTACGGTAATTACTGGATGAAAACTTTAGATCGTCTACTTGGTAATTCTGATTTCCTGTGAATGTAATTGTTGGTTTTTGAGGAATTGAGCTAGTATCTCTAAGGATACTCGAGCGCATCCAATTACCTCTGGAAGTAATATATCTTCTTAAAACCTCCATCATCCCAGCAAAGTTCTTAGTAGAAGCAACGTCGTAGTAACGATCCTTGTGGTTGAGCCTTGGGTGGTTATCCCATAGGCGCCGATCCGCTTCGACTAGTGTGGGCCCTTCCGGTGACCAAACATCATGGGCCATTTCATCAATGAGCTTGTATCCTTCATCTTCATTATATATGAGGTCCATGATTTCGCGGACTCTGTTCCTGTAGTCAGTCCTGAAAGCTGAGTTGTTTGCAACTTTGTTTTTGAAATCATGATTTCCATTCCCATACATATTATTGGCCCATGTGAGGTCAAGGTCCCAAGGATGGACCTGAAACTTATTGGTTTCAGGGTTGTGGTAATAATAATAATTTTTCCCATAGGCGATATCATAATGATGAATTCCCTCAACGATAGTCCTATAACTTAGGTATTTTTCGACATCCAAATTTTCCCGCCACCAGTCAGCGTTGGGGTTTTGATTGCGGTAGCCTCTGATAAAGTTGGAAACATCGGACCGGTTCTTGACCTGTGTTGGTCCTTGATTATTTGAGGTTCCGTTGTGACCCTCAATCTTGTAAAGATTACCATCTGGCATTCCATGTTCGTCAAGGAATTGGCCATCCATTTGTTCTATGGCAAGAAAAAGTCCATAGTAGTCAGTGCTGTACTGATCATTACCCGTCGGGCTTTCATCATCGATAACGTAAAATTGCAAGTAGTGGGTATTGCATGCCTCAACACCACATAATTCAAAGAGTTTAAACCCAACACTTTCGAAGAGTCCTTGTTCTCCACGGTGGTTAAAATTTACCTGCTGAACAATCGAGGAAAAGTTCAACTTGTCCCATGTGGTCTTGTATTTATTTCCAGCTCTGTTTCTAGCCTGGAATCGTCTTCCGCGGTTGAAGTCAAATTTCCAGAAATTTTTACCGTACTGGTAACGATGAACTCCTCCCCTTGGGCGGTATCTTATATGGTCATAAACTTTTCCATCATAAACGAGAGTTCCTTTCCATTGATATTCAGAACCTCCGTAGCCACCGAATTGGGATGCGGTTACTGATGAAGCTTTGGTCAATAGGAAATAGGTTGGAATGCTGGACATGAGAGATCCAGGGAAAGTAATTTTGGATCCATTTCTTCTTACTGACCCACTCCAGTCAGGAGTCCCATCATAAACAAAGTAGGCAAAGTTATGATTGGTGTCGTCATCATAAGGTCCTCGTATGGAGATTCCCGTTACATCTGTCGCTAGAATTCTGTATCGGATGAGACGTCTATTTTTTTGCAATGATTTTGCTATCTTTACGGTAAAGATGTCATCTCCGGCCTGAGCGTCTCCGTTTGTTCCGTTATCGAGCATTTCAAGGACAGACCATTGGCTCTTGTATTCTGGATCTTCTATCTCGATATAGTTTCCTGGCTCAACAACTTGGTATTCAAGAGAGACGCCGGATATGCCCTCGCTATCTGTAACCTTAGCCGTAATGAGAACTTCCTCGTTGGAAAGAATGGTCTTGTCTCTTTCAAGTTCGCGTTCTGTTGGTCGGTGATTGACCTGTCTAATTTGTGGTGGAGCTTTTAAGGAATAGGATCGGTTCCTGGACCCAGGAGTAGGACTGGCATTAGAAATTTCTCCTCCAACCTCACCTATAAGCTCAAGATCAAAACTCATGTCGCTACTATTAGCGCTTCGCTGATGAACCTCGACCGCGATCACATTCGTGCCGTTAATGAATAAGCTTGGAGATACACTATGCTCGAAAAAGTTTCTTTCGTTTGACCCTCCTTGGCTCCTGGATGCTAAAGTTTCCGCATTAATTGGTCCCGCAGGCATAGAATCTCGAAAAGCTTCAACTCCATTAACATAGACCACGGCGCCGTCATCACGGACAAGTCGGAATAGCATGCTTGAAAAACCGTCCACTTGTGAGACTTCGATGCTTTTCCTAAAGTAGGTAGTTATCGCTCTTGGAGCTGTGCTGAAGTCTCCATCTCCATCCCCGACGAGAGTTGCTTCATCACCTTCATTATAACCGAGCTGAGAAGGTCCGCTCTTCCATCCTTCTTTGTTTGTTGAATCTTTTGTCCAGTCAGTTCCGGTCAGATCAGAATCATTATCAAGGTACTGCCATTCATCTCCAGAGACGATAAACTTTTTTGGGCCACCAGCTACAGTAGCTGTCGTTACAGGGAATCCTGAAGCACGCCAACTTCCTCCAAGATTATTATCTAGTGAAGGATTAATGAGCTCAATGGATGGACTTGCTTCATCCGCCCCTTTTAAGTCTCCTACAGTAGGCCATGGAAAACCTAAAGAATAGTCAACTTCATCGATTCTATTTCCCTCGGCATCTCGGAGAACAATTTTTTCTCCGGAGTTTTTCAGAGTTGTGTTGTTAGCGAATGGTCCAAGGGCATCACCAAAATTAAAGATTTCATCCAAGGTGCTTGGGTCTTCTGCGATAACTATATAAGAATCAGCCTCCAATATAGTTCCCGCTTCAAACTTGTAATCAATGCCATCAGAGAAATACCATGATGAAATATCAATACTTACGTCAGTGTTATTATAAAGTTCTATAAATTCTGCTCGAAGCGTTTTGTCATCTTCATCGTAATGAATTTCATTGATAGTGATGGGGCTCGCATTGAGGGGTAGTGAAATGAAACAAAATAGGCTAAAGCTTAATAACTTTAGTTTGATATGGGGGGTCATCTTGAGCGGTTTGGGGATTTAGCTTTATTTTTTGGTTGTAAGATTCTCTTTAAACAATATACAGCTTTTTTAGTTTCTTGTGATAGCTAATTTTCTTTAAGGAAATGCCATCAAAAATGCGTTATATGTCCATAATATTAATGAATTGTGTGATGAGGCCAAAACGAATCCTTTTAGTTTCTCTGTTTTTTATATTGTGTTCTTGCAGTGGCCCTGAATCTGAAACGGGAGTTACATATTCTAAAAACGAATGGAGGATTGCACCTTTCGTCGAGGTTGATGATTGGGTTCAGAAGAGAGCCCTTGGAGGAAATAATGAAGATTTAAAAGGGGAGCAGCTTTTTGAAAAGATAGAGGGTCCATCTATAGGTATTGATTTTCACAATCAACTCAATGATGAGAATATTAAGAATTATCTTCTCAGTGGTGCGGGTCTTACGATAGGTGATTTTGATAATAATGGTTTGCCTGATCTTTTTTTAGTTTCTCAAGATGGACCTAATAAGCTTTTTAGGCAGACGTCACCTTGGGAGTTTGAGGATGTCACGGAGAGGGCTGGAATAGCAGACACCAAGTCATGGGGTTCGGGAGCAGCGTTTGTTGACATCAATAATGATGGGTCATTAGATCTTTATGTTTGTAATAAAGGCAACTCTGATGAGATCTATATGAATCAGGGAAACGGTACATTCAATGGTGGCTTTGTGGGTGGATCAAAAAATCCATTACGGGCACCTACGATGGTTGCTTTTGCTGATTACGATGGGGATGGCGATTTGGACTTTTATCGTACTGCGACAAGGCTCATTTCAATGAATGAAATTTTTGATGGAAAAGTGCTGACTCAAAAAGATGATAAAGGAATCGTCAGAGCTCACCCAACTCAGGCTGACCAGTTTGTGATGATAGACGGCCTTCCTCGTGAGCTTGGAACCTATGATCGTCTCTTTCGTAATGAAGGATCTGGAGAAGGAGGTATGCCTAAGTTGGTAGACGTGACTCGGCAGTCGGGTATTAATATTGCAAGAGAACATGGTCTGGCTGCTGTCTGGTGGGACTACAATGAAGATGGTTGGCCTGACCTATACGTGTCGAATGACTTCCACACGCCTGATCACCTTTACAGGAATAATGGAGATTCAACGTTTACCGAGGTTACAGAGGAGGCCTTGGCCTATACATCGTGGAATTCGATGGGGTCTGATTTTTCAGACATCAATAATGATGGGCTTTTTGACTATCTTAGTACCGATATGTCGGCAACGACACACTTCAAGCAGAAGACCATGATGGGAGCCATGATCGATACAGCATGGTTCCTTGATAATCTTGAACCTCGTCAGTACATGCGAAATGTGATGCATGTGAATACTGGCACAGGAAAATTTGTTGATGTTGCATTTCACGCTGGGATCGATAGTACGGATTGGACTTGGGCTGCCATATTCGGGGATCTTGATAATGATGGGTTTGAGGATGTTTTTTTTACGAATGGGATTGAAAGAAATGTGCAAGATTCGGATCGTACGATCCGAATGCAGCAAGCGAGTCAAGGTGGTGCAAGTTCCGTGGAGTTAAGAAAAATGTTTCTTGATTCTCCAAGATTTAAAGAAAAGAACCTAGCCTTCCGTAACCTAGGCAATTTCAAGTTTGATAATTTAAGTGAAGCGTGGGGAGTAGACGATGAAACTGTCAGCCATGGTGCTGTCTTTTCTGATATAGATAGGGATGGCGACCTTGACATTATCGTAAACAATATGAACGACCCTGTCGGTATTTATAAAAACAATAGTCACCTTTCACAAAATAAATTCTCTCCCAATTCTGCCCAATCAATCATTATTAGTCTAAGGGGTGTTAACAGTAATTCTTTTGGTTTGGGAACTAGACTGACAATGGAGATATCCAATGGACGAGTAATGAATCGTATTGTGACTAGTTCTCGTGGCTACATGAGTGGAGCTGAGCCAGTCACCCATTTTGGTTGGCCTTCGTCTTGGGGGGAACCCGAAGAACTTATTGTCCATTGGCCGAATGGCCAATCACAAAGAGTTAAGAATTTAGTTTCTGGTTGGCATTATATGATTTCTGAAAAAGTAGAGGGACAAAGTAAAAAACCTGATGAGCTCAAGGTAAATAGTCTTTTCAACCAAATCGATGGAGCCTTAGGTATTAAATTTAACCATAGTGAAAATTTTTATGATGATTTCAAAACTCAGCCCCTTCTGCCCAATAGGCTTTCAAGGTTTGGGCCCGCGCTTGCGGTAGGGGATATTGATGGAGACGGAGACAAGGATGTTTTCTTGGGGGCGGCAAGAGATAGGGAAAGTGCTATTTTTATTCAGAATGGTTCAAATGAATTTGAGCGGATTGCATGCCCAGCCTTAAAGGCTGATCAGATCTATGAAGACGTTGATGCGGTCTGGTTTGATTTTGAAAATGACGGTGACCAGGATCTTTACGTCGTTAGTGGTGGAGCAAACCAGCCTTCAGAACACGACGATTATCAAGATCGTTTATACCTGAATGATGGTTCGGGGCAGTTACTTAGATCTGCTAAAGGAATCATTCCTGAATTCAAATTTAGTGGAAGTAGAGTAGCTGCTGAGGACTTTGATAAGGATGGAGACCTTGACCTATTTATAGGTTCTCGATTCGTTCCCGGAAAATATCCTACTAGCCCTGAGAGCGTTTTACTAATAAATGAAAATGGAAAGTTTTCTAAAGTTCAATCTGCTGCTAACTCCTCTGGAATGGTCACCGATGTGAAATGGGCAGACATAAATGGAGACGAGCGCGTTGATCTTGTCTTAGCTACAGAATGGGGGCCTGTCCGTGTTTATGAAAACAAAGAAGACGGTTTCAAAGAAATTACAAAAAGCATTGGTCTTAATGAATTTACAGGCTGGTGGAATTGTGTGCTCGCTGCTGATATTGATCAGGACGGAGACAATGATATTATCGCCGGTAACTTTGGAACAAACACCAAATACTCAGCTTCAAGGAAGAAGCCGGCCACACTATTCGCATCAGATTTTGGCAAGACCGGGGATCTTCAACTTGTAGAGGCGCAGTTCAAGGAAGGTAAGCTTTTGCCGATTCGCGGGAGGAGTTGTTCTACTACGGCTATGCCACATCTTTTGAAAAGGGTTCCCACCTATTCATCATTTGCCAGTAAAACAATTAACGAAATTTATACACCTCAGGCGATTCAGGAGTCTATAAGGTTAGAAATCAACACTCTTGACTCGATGCTTTTTCGTAACGATGGCAAAGGAAAATTTATCGCGGAACCTTTGCCTTTTCTTTCTCAAATGGCTCCAATCATGGATCTTGCAATTACTGATCTGAATCAAGATGGTCTAAAGGAAATTATCGTTGCTCAGAATTTTAATGCAGCTCAACGCGAGACTGGTCGTATGAATGCCGGGCTCGGAGTCGTAATCGAAATGAAATCTGACCAAAGTTTGAATGAGCTTTGGCCAAGAGAAAGTGGATTTCACTCAAGATCGGACCCTAGGAGGGTGATTCTTGAGGATTTTGGTAAGGATGGCAAATTTGAGATTCTCTTAGGTCGAAATAATGGAAAATTTGAACTTTTTCAGACAAAATCTATCGATAAAATAGAAAAGCCCTAATAAATAGGGTTTTTGCAGATTTTATTTCGAGGTCGAACCTTTTGATATTGGTTGCTTTCGCCTTGATTTTCATGCTTTAGGATGATATTTTCACCACACTAAAGATGAAAACCCCATTATTTATTTTTCTACTCGCCTCTTCTATTGCTGCCAATGGAGCAATAACAATTCTTGAAGACAATTGGGATGACATTGGGGCAGGCGCTGCAAACGGTTTAGGTACTGGAAACAATGCTGCAAAGACAACTCCAATAGCAGACCCTACTGGATCTGGACGTGGAAATGTTGGTGCCGTTGATATTGGAAAGCTCAAAGCTGATGGTAGTGGTCCTTTAGGAACTTCTCCTTGGGGTGAGTTAAGAGCACCTTGGCCTGGATCAATTGATCTTCCTGCTTCCGCTGTCGCAGGAACTGATTCTATTACAATTAGTGCTGATCTTTATATTCCAGCAGATACAACTTTTGATACAGATGCTACTGGCAATGGTGCAGCTGACAGATTCAACATGATCGTGCGTTGGAATGGAATTAACCAAGGTGCAGGTAATAAGAAATGGAATTGGGACTCACTCGCTGCTGACACATGGCACAGTTTAGAATTTACTACGCTCATTAAAGAAAATGATAACGATGGTAACGCGACCACATCAATCATCCCAATTTTCAGCTTCTACGATAGATCAAATAACGCTGCACCTGGAACTGCAGCATATATTGATAATGTGAAAATCTCTGTTTCTACTAGTGCGATTCCTGAGCCCAGCGTTGGAGTTCTTGCAATCTTAGGTTCTCTTGTTTTTCTTAGACGTCGTAGACGTTAATCTTTAGCAATAACCTTTAGGCTTTTCTCTTGATAAAGATTTAAGCAATTAACAATACATTCACGTACGAACGTTAATGTTCGTCAAAATATCGTTTAAAAACATGAAGAAACTTTTACTCTTTGCTCTTTCAGGGCTTGCATGCCTTTCATTCTCTACTGCCCAAAACATCATTATTCTAGAGGATGATTTTGATACTACTGATGGTCTAGGCACGGGAAACAATGCCGGTAAAACAACCACTATTGAGGACCCTACTGGATCTGGCCGTGGTAATATAGGTTCTGTAAATATTGGAGATCCCTCAGGTACTTCTCCGTGGGGAGAATTAAGAGCGCCTTGGCCTGGATCTATTGATCTTCCTAGTGAAACCGTCCCAGGTGAGGACACTTTCACCATGAAAGTGGATTTATATATTCCATCAGATACTACTTTTGATACTGACCCTGCGGATAACGGAGCTCCTGACCGATTTAACATGATTGTTCGCTGGAATGGAATTAACCAAGCTGCAGCTAATAAGAAATGGGAATGGGATTCCCTCGAGGCTGATACATGGCATTCTTTGGAATTTACTGGAACCATCAACGCTAAGGACAACGAAAACGAAGTCACTACCTCAGTCATTCCTATTCTCAGTTTTTATGATAGATCAAATAATGCAGAGGTTGGTGTTGCTGCCTATATAGATAACTTTGTTCTTGAGGTTTCAGTACCACCCGAACCAGATGATCCGAATTTGGTAGTCGATTCAACTTTTTCTTTTGGAGATTCAGAACAGGGACAGGGACCATATACGAAAGCTTTAACTCTCACTAATGATGGAGAAGATGAAATTCTTGAGGTGACTGAACTAAGTCTATCAGGCTCTAATCAGGAATCATTTTCAATTACTGCAGATTTACCATTGAGTTTAGATCCGGGAGAAAGCGTTGATCTTGAAGTTCAATTTGATCCTGATGGAGAGATTGGACTATTCGAGGCGGTGCTTGAGATTAATTCTAATGATGATGATGTTCAGGTAAACTTTATTGGTAAAGTTGGTGAGGCTAACGTGATTGTTCTTATAGAGGATAATTTTGATAATATTAGAGGCCTTGGAACTGGAAATAATGCCGGTAAGTTAACTATTGTGCCAGACCCAGCCGATTCTGGTCGTGGCAATGTTGGATCAGTTAATATTGGAGATCCAAGCGGCACTAGTCCATGGGGAGAGGTCAGAGCGCCATGGCCTGGTTCGCTAGATATTCCTGCGGAGACTGTCCCTGGTCAGGAAACTTTTGATATGCAAGTTGATCTTTATATTCCTAGTGATACGACTTTCAATTCGGCTGATGGGCCTGACCGTTTTAACATGATTATTCGTTGGAATGGAATTAATCAAGGTGCCAAAAATCAGAAATGGGAGTGGGATACACTTGAGGCTGATAAATGGCACACTCTCAACATGACTGGAGTCCTTGCTGATGCGGATAGAGATGGAAATCCTCTCCAGACCATAATTCCTATTCTGAGTTTTTATGACAAGACTAACGATGCTGAGCCCGGAGTTGCTGCATATATTGATAACTTTAAGATTAAAGTAACGACTCCTGACGAGGATCCTAATTTGGCAGTTAGTGCTTTTCTTGATTATGGTGAACTAACCCAGGGAGAGGGGCCTTTCATTAGGAAAATGGAAATTACTAATTCTGGTTCAACTAAGGATCTTAATATTAGTAGTGCTTCTTTTTTAGGTCCTAATAAAGAATTATTTAGTTTTGCTGAAGATACATTTCCTCTCAAAATTGCTCCTAATGAGACCGTGAATTTAGATCTTATTTTTGATCCAGGCGTTAGCCTTGGGCTCTTTGAGGCTAGTGTTACTCTTGCAAGTGATGATGAAACTGATTCTGAGGTTGTCATAAATGTTAATGGTTCAGTTCTTGCTCCATTTAAAGGTGAAGAGCTCGTTATTAATGGTGACTTTGAATCAGGTGATCTTACGGCTTGGCGAGATAATGCTCGTTTCAACTACACATCTGAGACAGTGCGGAGTGGCGAAGGAGCCGGTGAATTTAATCTATCAGCTGGTCAACAATGGGGTGAGGCTCGACTTGCGGCCCCGTCTCCACCAGCGCTTCCCGACAAACCTCAAGAGATTGAAGTGACTGCCGATATGATTGGTAAGGCTTATGAATATTCTGCTTGGTATTATCGACCTTCAGAAGGTGGAATGGCACCTGATGACACAATACGCATGATTTTACGTTGGAATGGTATTTCGCAAGGATCTAGGGCTCATGCAATCACTAAAGTGGGAGACATTCCTGTCGATACTTGGTTCCAGGTCAAAGCAAAAGGTGAAATCCCTGAGCTGGCAAATGATGGTGAGCCAGTAATCTCAATGCTACCAATTTGGAGTTTCCAAGATGTTGGATCTAATTCACTGGGAGGTGAAGTGATGTACATCGATGATGTGAGCCTAAAGATATCATCTCCTGCAGGACCTGATCCTCTTGCAATTACTAGTTTTGAAATAGATAATGATAATGATGAAATTCGTCTTTCTTGGAACGCTGTTCTAGGAGCTCTTTACGCTGTAGATAGAAGTACTGCGCTAGGTGGAGAAAATGCGAATGAAGGTTTCTGGGAAGAGCTCGATGATTCGATAATTGCTGAAGATGAGGAGAGTACCTTTATAGATGAAGGTGCAGCTTCACTCGGTGAGCCAAGGTTGTTTTACCGAGTGAGACTCATTTCCTTGCCTGAGTAGTTATAGCTATTGCAAAGGCTCTGAGCCCGATTTAACTCGAGCATTGTTCTTATTAATCTTAATCTTTACGGTTGAGACAACTGCCCTGTGGTCAGAAGGCCATGGATTAAGAACAATATGAGCATTCCTATTGTTTTCGCCTACGATTTGACTATCTACAATCTCTGCTCCTTTTGAGAAAACAAAGTCGATCCTGTCATGAAAATCATTAGGATCTTCAGGCTTTGTAATATTAGTCCAAGTATAACCTCTCTCTTTAATTTCATTAGTATGAATTTTTCGGAAAGTGTCTATTAGGCCAGCTTGTACTACTTTGGTTGTGGTAGGAAATTTCACCTCTAATGGAACTATTTTTTTTTCTGCGGCCCGTTTAGTCCAGTCTTGAAAAGAGGGTTCATTAAAGTCTCCAGTAATAAAGACAGGTTCTCCTAATTTGAGGGTTGGAATAACTTCTTTGAGTAATCTGTCTACCTGATCGCCGCGTGATTTATTTGCCCAATGAATTGCTTCTTCTGCCGTTTTAATGAATGGAGCATTTCCATAAGGGATTTTTTTGAGTTGATATGGCTGATAGGGCGAGGGTCTAAAATGGGCATTAAAAAAATGAACTTTAGTACTCTCTGTGACGCTAATTGTAGCTCCCCATTTATTGGCAGTACTACTCTCAATTGGGAAACGACTAATTATTGAGGTATTTCCGCCCTGAGCAAGGTGGTGCCAGCCTAGTGAGTCAGCAATAATTTTACTAGAATCATTTGATTTAGAAATAGTTTCCTGCATTCCCACGATATCAGCTTTTGACTTTCTTATAGCTTCTGTCGTGCGCTCAAGTGGCTGTCCTCCTGCAGCACCCCCTATCCAAATATTGAAAGTCATTACGCGCAGGGTTTTTACTTCCTCGCTAATACATAGGGGTAATGAAATAAGGAAAAAAATTGCAAATAGAATAGAAAATATAGATTTTTTCACAATTGTTTATGTTTTGTTTTATATGACTTGGTATTTGCCTAATTGACTAAGAGTAAGTATTATATATGCCCCCTGTGAATAATTCTCCTTAATTTTTCATAGTTTAGGAATCATGAAAAAACCTCTTCAAGAGATTCCCAAGCTTCTGCTTGTATGCATGTTTTTGATTTTAAATTCATGCGGATCGAAGCAGGGCCTTGATACGTCCACCCCATCATCTCAGAATTTACAGATTGATCCTGGCCAGATCAAGGTGCTCTACCCTCATGAAAATAGATCAGGAGAGAGTTCCAAAAGCCTTTTCACTGATCTTGGAGTCGAAAGGACTGGAGTTTCTTTTGTGAATGTTGTTGATGACGAGCACCCTTTAAGTCGCCTATATATATTAGGATACGCATGTGGAGGTATTGCTGTGGGAGATCTTGATGGCGATGGATGGGATGATATTTATTGTACTGGTGGTCCTAGAGATAGTGTACTTTACAGGCAGGTAGGCAATCTTGAGTTTGAGGACGTTACTTCATCGGTAGGGGTAGCTGCATCGGGGAAGTGGAGTTGTTCTGCTCAATTCGTTGACGTAGATGATGATGGTGACCTAGACATTCACGTTTGTAACTATGGCGAGCCTAATCTTTTATATGTTAATGATGGCAAAGGAAACTTTACTGAGTCTGGTGAATCAGCCGGTATGGCAGTCAATGATGCTAGTTTATCCGCTCACTTTGCAGATTATGATAATGATGGAGACTTGGACTATTATCTTCTGACTAATCGTCTTATTAGGCCAGGCGGATTACCAACAGCAAAAGAGGCAACCTATACTGATCCTCAGGGAAAGCCTGCCCTTCGCCCTGAGTTTAAGCCATTTTATAAAATCTATGATAAGGGTGAGGGTCAAAAACCAAGGTACAGTATTAATACAATTGGTCGGCCAGATAAGTTATTTGAGAATGATGGCAAAGGAAATTTTCGTGATGTTACTAAAGAGGCTGGCATTGAAGACATTGCATATGGTCTGTCAGCTGTTTGGTTTGATTATGATCGCGATGGATTTATAGACATCTATGTTGCGAATGATTTTCAAGATCCAGATTATTTTTATCGAAATAATGGTGATGGCACTTTCACAAATGTCATAAAATCGGCAGTTCCGCATACTACGTGGTTTTCTATGGGGAGTGATATTGGCGACCTTAATAATGACGGTCTTCTTGATTTTTTCGTTTTAGATATGGCGGCAACAACGCACTATAAGGCAAAAGTTGCCATGGGTGATATGACCGCTTTCAAAGATTTTATGGATGAGTCAGACCCTAAACAAATGATGAGGAACGCCCTCTTTATAAATAGTGGTACTCCTAGGTTCATGGAGAGCGCTTGGCTTAGTGGGCTCGCTGCATCTGGGTGGTCTTGGGCGGCAAAGTTATCAGATTTTGATGAAGATGGGCTCACAGATGTATTTGTAACAAATGGGATGAGTGCAAATATCAGAAATCCAGACGTGCCTTACAAACAGAGCATGCTATTTGGAAAAGAGGAATGGCAACTGTGGAAAGATTCGGGTCTACAAAAAGACAACAATCAAGCCTTTAAAAATAAGGGCAAACTCAAGTTCGAGGATGTGGCTGAGGACTGGGGACTTGATCACCTTGGCGCTAGTTACTCTGCAACGACGGGTGACCTTGATCGTGATGGAGACCTTGACCTTATCGTTGCGAGTTTAGATGAGCCTGTAAAAATTTATAGAAATGATAGCGCTAGTGAAAGGTTAACAATTTCATTGCGAGGCAATGAGTCTAACCGTTATGGAATCGGCGCCATGGTTAAATTGAAAACCGATAATGGCCAGCAGATCAGGATGATGAATCCAATGACCGGTTATGCTTCTTCTAATGCCCATATAGTACACTTTGGCCTAGGAGCTTTGAACTCAGTGAAGAATCTAGAAGTTCATTGGCCTAATGGTATTAAACATTCATTTAATGATCTAAAATCTGGGAATCATTATGTCATTTCACAGAGCAAATCAGATAAAACGAAGGAGGCTAAAGTTATTTTGCAGAAATTATTTTCAGAGGTTAAAGAAGTAAGTGCTGCAAAGCATAGTGAAACTTTTTTTGATGATTTTGCACTTCAGCCCCTTCTTCCTAATAAACTGTCTCATCATGGTCCAGGTGTAGCCGTTGGAGATATAAATTTGGATGGGAAAAATGAGTTCATAGTTAGTTCAGCTAGAGGACAGTCGATGACGATTAATCAAATTGAGGGTCAATCGATAAACTCGAAAGAAATCCCCTCAGCTGGTATACACTCTATTTCTGAGGACATGAGTCCCTTAATATTTGATGCAGATAAAGATGGGGACATGGATCTATTTGTCGTTAGTGGAGGAGTCGAAGCTGAACAAGATTCGACTGCATTAAGAGATAGATTGTATTTAAATGATGGAAGCGGTAATTATAATTTAGCTCCCACCGAATCTTTGCCTCTATTTCAGGTTAGTGGGTCTGCAGCGGCGGCGGCAGACTTTGATAGGGATGGTGATTTAGACCTTTTTGTTGGAGGTCGACTTCGTCGTGGAGAGTACCCAACGAGCCCAAAAAGCACTTTGCTTCGCAATGATACTGCTGAGGATAAAATAGTGAAATTTTCCGACGTGACTCAGGACGTTAGTGCAGCTCTTGGGAATTGTGGAATGGTAACTAGTGCACTTTGGTCTGATGCGGATGGAGACGGATGGATCGATTTGATTTTAAGTATTGAGTGGGGACCTGTTAAGATATTTCTCAATAAGAAAGGAAAGCTTGTAGAGTCAACTCGACAGTCGGGACTCTCTATTTATAAGGGATGGTGGAACGGTTTAGCAGCTAGAGATCTTGATGGAGATGGAGACATGGATTATGTGGCAACAAACTTTGGACTGAACACTAAGTATCACCCTTCAAAGAAAAAACCGGCTCAGATTTATTATGGAAAATTTGGAGATGCAAAGAAGCCCTCCATAGTTGAGGCCAAAGTATCCGAAGATTGCATTCTTCCTGTTAGAGGCAAGAGTTGCTCCCAAAATGCGATGCCATTTGTAGCTGAAAAATTTCGAACCTATCATAGCTTTGCTTCAGCAACTCTTACTGATATCTACAGCCAATCATCGCTTCAGCAAGCTCAATCCTTTGAAGTGAATTATTTGGAAAGTGCTTTATTAATCAATGATGGTAAAGCGCATTTTGAGGTTAGACCATTACCTGAACTGAGCCAGATTGCTCCAGGCTTTGGTGTCGTTGCGACAGAAGTTAATGGTGATGGCTTCGCAGATATTTATTTGGTTCAAAACTTTTATCATCCTCAAAGAGAAACAGGTAAAATGGGTGGAGGTATGAGCGTTCTTCTTTTAGGTGATGGATCAGGTTCATTTAGTGAAGTTTGGCCAAATAATAGTGGATTACTAGTTCCTGAAGATGCTAGGGGCCTTTCATCATGTGATTGGAACGACGATGGTTGGGTCGATTTTGCTATTGGTGTCAACGATGGTAAGATGAAGTTATTTGAGAATAATGCTAAAATTCGTGACGAGTTGCGTTCGCTTAAGTTACGACTTTCTTATGCTGATGGAAATCCAACCGGAATTGGATCAAAGGTCAGTGTATTGATGGATGATGGTATGGTTCAATCTGGCGAAGTGAGTGCGGGTGGAAGTTATCTTTCACAGTCTTCTGCAGATTTATTTTTTGGTCTTGGCGTTGATAAAATGGTGAAGAGTATTAATGTTCGATGGCCTGATGGTCAGCAAACGATGCATCAATACGAAGAGGGAAAAAGCATGATGGTTATTAAGAGAACCGCTAATTAGCGGCGCTGATGTTCAAGAAATTTAATTCACCAAAAGAGTACTGTATCCTTCCACTAGTTGGAGTAATTCTATTTCTTATATTTCTGAATTCTTGTAATAAGGGTAAGAATATTCAATCAAATGTTCAGCTTTCTAAGAATTCAAAAACTATTATTGACCAGACGCCCATTGATAAAGAGTCTCACCAAAAGATGGTGGCTGCTCTTGCAGCTATTAAAGATTCAACAAATGATAAGAATAAATATCTGGGTGACCGCAGAGCTCGTCAGGTAAGGAAAATTATTAAAAACGCTGGTCTAAAATCTCCAAAAAAAGAGAGATGGTTTCATCATCGTATACTTGGTTGGGCAGAATTAAATTTGGGTAATGAAGAAGAGGGTATTAAACATCTCAAATTGGCTTACGATTTACTCCCTGAAGTACAGGGAGAAGTCGAACCAAAAAGAATTTTTGAGAATATTTTTATGCTTGGAGTTGCCTGGATGAGGCGAGGAGAAACCGAGAATTGTTGTTCTAGATTTACACCTGAAAGTTGTATTATTCCTATTATCCCTAGCGCTATTCATGTTAAGAAAGAGGGTTCACTAAACGCTATTAAGTACTTTAATGAATTGTTAGATGAGGCTCCTGAAAAGTCGGTTTGGCATTATCGATCCAAGTGGCTATTAAATATAGCATGGATGACGCTTGGCCAGTACCCCGATAAGTTGCCAAAGGATCATCTTATTCCAGAATCCTCTTTTAAGAGTGATCAATTCTATCCGGTCTTTAAGAATATTTCTTCAGACTTAGGTTTAGACACTTTTAACTTATCTGGTGGAGTGGTTATTGATGACTTTAATCATGATAGCTTACTTGATATTTTTACGACTTCATGGGCCTCTGATGCTACACCCAAATTATTTCTTGGGAAAAAAGATGGCTCTTTTAATGATGTATCATTGTCTAGTGGATTTGAGGGGATTTACGGTGGTTTAAACGTTGAACCGGCTGATTTCAATAATGATGGGAATCTCGATTTTTATATTCTTCGGGGCGCATGGTTGGAAGCTGCCGGAGATATGCCTAATTCCCTAATGCGTAATAATGGAGATGGAACTTTTACTGATGTAACTTTCTCTCAAGGTCTAGCTGAGATGAATTACCCAACACAGACCGCTGGTTGGGCTGACTTTGATAATGATGGGGACCTTGATCTTTTTGTTGGTAATGAGACGACTCCAGGGGCAGTGGCGCCATGCCAACTGTTTCGTAATGATGGTGAAGCAGGATTTATTGATATTGCTATTAGCGCAGGTGTAACTAATTCCCGTTTCACTAAGGGGGTTTCTTGGGGCGATTATAATAATGATAACTACCCTGATTTATATGTTTCTAATTTTAGGGGAAAGAATAGATTATATAAGAATAACGGCGATAGTACATTTACTGATATTGCCGAGGAAATAGGAGTTAGTAATCCTTTCTCAAGTTTTCCTGCTTGGTTCTGGGATTTTGACAACGATGGTCATCTTGACCTTTTTGTTGCAAGTTATTCAGGCAATATTGAGCATTTAGCCGCTCACAGATTAAATGAGCCGACTGAATTTGAGACGATCTGTCTTTACAAGAATAATGGACAGGGTGGTTTTGTTGAGGTTTCCCAAGAAGTTGGATTAAAGGATCCGGTATTACCTATGGGGTCTAATTTTGGTGATATTAATAATGATGGTTATTTGGACTTCTATCTTGGAACTGGTGATCCAGGATTTGGAAGTTTAATGCCTAACTTGATGTATCTTAATAAAGAAGGTAAGAAATTTGATGACATTACTATGGCATCAAGGTTAGGCCATTTACAAAAAGGTCATGCTGTTGCTTTCGCGGATCTTGATAACGATGGAGACCTTGACCTTTTTGAGCAGTTAGGTGGAGCTTATCCTGGGGATGGGTATAGAGATGCATTATTTGAAAATCCCGGTTTTGGAAACGGCTCTATTTCGTTAAGAGTTATTGGTCAAAAAAGTAATCGTTCAGCCATAGGTGTTAGAATAAAAACCAATTTTATAGAGGATGGTAATGTTCGTTCGGTTTATCGACATGTGAGTTCAGGTGGAAGCTTTGGTGCCAACCCATTGCGACAGTGCATTGGCATAGGTAAAGCTCAGCTAGTTGATTTAATTGAGATTTATTGGCCTGCTACAGGAAAGACCCAGAAATTTGATAATATTAGAGTCGGGTCAAGCATTGAAATTAATGAAGGCAGTCAACAAATAAAGTATTTGTTTAGATGAAATAAATATTCATTGAGATGTGAGGATAAAGCATTTTATCTATATTAAAATAATGTATTTAAGCTATAATATAGCAATATGGGGTTGAATTAGTTATCGTTATGTTAGGTGAAAAATTTTAATAGTTTTCAAGTCCTTGCTTTACTTTTTTTCCAAATTGCGCATTTTTTAATCGCCCCAGATAACCCCTTAAAAAACCTAAAACTTAATTTCATTTTCCAATGAGAAATCCTTTCTTACATCTATGCATTTTTATTCTTTCAGTTTCTTTTTCATTCGCTGACGTCATTGTGGTTGAAGGTGGATCGATGATTTCTGGTAAAGTTATCGGTTTTGATACAGATAATATCATTATAAAAACCGATTTTGCGGGAACAATCAAAATTGATAGGGGCAAAATTCTATCAGTACAATCAAAAGAAGTTTTTTCGCTAAAGCTTAAAGGCGGTAAGAAAGCTAGTGGATCTATAAGTTTTAATGGGAAAAAAATCAGAATAGCAGAAGATAAAAATGTATCGTCTATAGATTTTTCTGAAGTTGTTAGTATTACTCCTAAGTCTGAAAAAATTCCCGGAAGGAAGTGGTCTTTTAATGCTGGTTTTGATCTTCTTGGTAAGCAGGGGAATACAGAAGAGCTAAGCCTTGGAGCAAATCTTGTTGTCTTACGCAAAGGGCCGAAAGATGAACTTAAATTTAATCTAGAATATGAAGACCGAGAGAAAAATACTGAGAAGACTGCTGACCGTATTGGTGGAGGAGTGGCTTATGAATATTTTTTTAAGGATTCGCTTGGTTGGTATCTTAGGTCAGAACTTGAGAGTGATGACGTGACAGCCGTCAATCTACGTTCTACAACTGGTGCAGGAGCTTCGTACCGTTTATTAAATAGGGATAAGCAAACTCTCGTTGCTCGTTCTGGTCTTGGTTACCGATTTACCGATTATGACACAGGCAAAAAAGAAGAATCTTCAATGACTTTAGACCTTGGAGTTACTCATAAATATCAATTTAACGATTCGATTTCATTTGATACTGACTTGAGTTATGTTCCAGGCATTGGTGGGTCTGGAAATAACCGTTTTGTTCATGATAGCGCAATGGTAATGCCGGTAGGGACAAGTGGTAAATGGAGTTTAAAGATGGGTGTAAAAAACGAGTATGAGACTGAGCCGGCTGTTCTAGAAAAGTTAGATACAACTTATTACTCAAGGATGTCTTTTTCTTGGGATTGATTACCATTGAGACAATAGAAAACGATGCTCGCAGAATCGAATTAGCTAGACTAATATAGTACTATGCCCTTTAGAAAACTTAGTTTAATTTCCTCTATCCTTCTTTGTTTTTTTATCCAAATCTCAATAGGTCAGGAGCGGACCTCGGAAAATGAGCCAAGAATAAAAACGTATTTTCAAAACTTTCCTAAATCTGATTCAAATAAGGATGGTGTCTTATCGTTGCAGGAGCTTCTTTCACATATGAGGAAGATGAGGGAAGGGAATAAAAATTCAGAGAGTGAAGACCAATTTAAGCCGGCGCCTGAAAACACAAACATTCGTTATTCTGAAAAACATAAGAGAAATGTTTTAGATTACTATCCTGCTAAAAAAAGTAAGTCGCCAGCTCCCGTATATGTGTGGTTTCATGGTGGAGGATTTAGTGGAGGGGACAAAGCAAGCGTTCGGAAAGGTGGTGCTAAAATGATTAAAGAATATCTCGATAATGGTTACGCTGTCTTTAGTTGTAATTATCCTTTCATTGATCAGAAGAGTAATGTTTTAAGAAATGGTATGCTTGAAGAGTATGTTAAGAATAACTATATTTCTCAGGATGGTCCAGAGCATCAGAAATCTAGAAATGAATATATCAAAATCTTGCGTCATTGTGGTCGTGCAATCCAATTTATTCGCTCAAAGGCTAACGAATGGAACATTGACCCTGAAAAGGTTTGTGTTGGAGGTGCTTCGGCAGGTGCAATTATAAGTCAATGGCTAGGATACAGTGATGATCTTGCCGATGCTGATTCAGATGATCCAGTTGCAACGCTTAGTTCTAGGGCACAAGTATCCGTTGGACATGTCCAACCGGTTGGAACGGATTCTCTTGTCATAAAATATATGGATAAGGGGGAGGCTCCACTTTTCTTATATTCTAATGCGCCCAAAAGAGATGTGATTCATCATCCGATTAATGCCACGAGAATTAGAGACAAGGCAAAAGAGTTAAAGATTCCTTGCGTTGCTGTTGGTGGCGGAAAAAATGAATTGCCTGTTCCCAAAGAAGGAAGTTCTTGGTTGAGCATGCAATTAGATTTCTGTGCAAAACATTTGAAAGTTGCCTCCTCTAAGTAGCTCTTTTTCAGGCTAACAAAATTCCAGATAATTTATGCACTCTAAAACGATCTTATTTTTAACTTTTTTGGTACTTTCTTTGAGAGGGTCATTGATCGCTGATGACCGCCATGAAGAAATATTCCTCTGGTCGAATGGAGAAGTTCCCAATGAGCCCAAAGATATCAAAGAAAGGAAAAAGCCTACTAAAACTGATGCTTCGGGGAAGATGAGAATAGCCTATGTCGATAATCCAACGCTTACCATTTATCGAGCTTCAGAAGAAAAAGCGAACGGGACTGGAGTCATTATTTGTCCTGGCGGTGGTTATAATATTCTAGCTTGGACTCATGAAGGAACTGAAATTGCTGAGTGGTTTAACTCAATAGGAGTTTCGGCATTTATTCTAAAATACCGCGTACCTCGTAGAGATCCACAAACGCCTCATGCATTGCCTCTTCAAGACGCGCAAAGAGCGATAAGAATAGTTAGATCAAATGCAAAGAAGTGGAATGTTGATCCAAACAGGATTGGGTTATTAGGTTTTTCCGCTGGCGGGCATTTAACCGTTATGAGTGGCGTTCATTACAAAAAGAAAACTTATTCTAAGGTTGATGCTGCTGATGATTTAAGTGCAAAGCCAGATTTTATTATGCCTATTTACCCAGCATATCTTGGGGATAGAGTAAATAAGGATAAGTTATCGGAACTTATTGATGTGAATGAAAACACACCTCCAACTTTTATTGCCATTACGCATGATGATTCTGATCGTTCCTATTATTCTGCATTATTGTATGCTGCCCTAAAAAGAAATAATGTCGTTGGAGAGCTTCATATATACTCAAAGGGCGGGCACGGATATGGACTGAGAAAGTCCAACAACCCTGTGCATACATGGCCTGATAGGTGTCGAGATTGGCTTGGTTCAATGGGCTATCTCGAGAAGAAGTAAAAGTAATTTCTTATTTCGCTGCTTCAACGATTGCTTCTGGAGTCATTGATAATTCTTTCATGACGGTATCGCCTGGCGCACTAATGCCGAAACGGTCGATACCAATGACCTGACCTTTGTCACCGACATACTTCCACCATAAGCCACTAACACCGGCCTCAATAGCAATTCTCTTTTGACAAGAACTTGGTATTACTTCTTCTTGGTATTCTTTACTTTGGCGGTCGAATCTTTCAAAACATGGAATAGAGACAACGCGTACACCTGCTCCTAGCTGGTCTGCTGCTGCAACAGCATGTTGGACTTCGCTACCACTAGCTAATAAAATTGTATGTAGCTGATCGGTTTCTTTCTTTACAATGTAGCCTCCTTTAAGTGTGCCTGAACGCCTTTCTTCCGGGCTAATATGGTTGAGGTTAGGTAGGCCTTGCCTAGTTAACATTAACGCAGTTGGTCCGTCTTGGCGTTGCATTGAACCAACGAAAGCTCCAGCAGTTTCTTCAGGGTCTGCTGGACGTATTACATCAAGGCCAGGAATGACTCTAAGACCACTGACTGTCTCTACTGGTTGGTGAGTAGGACCGTCTTCTCCAACGCCAATTGAATCATGAGTGAAGATGTAGGTTGTTGGAAGGTGAGCGAGTGCTGCAAGGCGAATGGATGGACGCAAATAATCGGCAAATACTGCAAAAGTCGCGCCACTGGCTCTGAAAATACCATCATAAGCAATGCCGTTCATTATGGCGCCCATTCCATGTTCTCTAATTCCGAACCAGATATTGCGCCCCTCTGAAGTGTTATTTTGCGGCTCAAAGTCACTAGCTGACTTGATATAGTTTTTAGTCGAACCGTAAAGATCAGCGCTACCTGAAACAAGCATTGGCATTGCTTCAGCAATTGGTTGTAGGATCTCACCGCCGGCAGCTCGAGTAGCCAATTTGGCATCGGCGTCAAAATTAGAAATGAGTTCACTTAGGTTTTCGGGCACTTTACCTTCTAAGCCGTCCTCTAGTAATTTTGATTTTTCTGGATTTGCTACTTTCCACTCTTCGAAGATTTTTTTCCATTCTTCATGTTTTTCTCCAAGTTTTTCTGCATTCGAGGAGAAGTAAGATTTCACGTTTTCAGAAACATAAAAAGTTTCTTCTGGTAACCCAAGACCAGCCCGAGCAGACTCTGCAAATTTTGCGCCTCCCTCTCCATGACCCGCCGCTGTTCCAGCTACTTCTGGAATACCTCGACCAATCTCGGTTTTACAAATAATAAGTTTTGGTTTTCCGTTATTCTCAGACTTCGCATTAGAAATTGCTTTCTTGATGGCGTTTAAGTCATGACCATCAATTGTTTTCGTATCCCATCCCATGGCTTGAAACCGTGCACCAGTATCTTCTGTTTGAGTCTTCACGGCCATTGCATCTAGTGTCACATCATTGGAATCATAAAGTAATATGAGATTGTCTAGATTGAAGTGTCCGGCAAAGGCTGCGGCTTCTGCAGCAACGCCTTCCTGAAGGCACCCATCTCCTGCAAGAGCAAAGATATGATGGTTGAAAATCTCATGATCTTCAGTATTGAATCGGGCGGCAGCCATTTTTCCTGAGACCGCATAACCAACTGCATTTCCAATGCCCTGGCCGAGGGGACCTGTCGTGGCTTCGACGCCAGGAGTTTCACCGTATTCTGGGTGTCCTGGAGTTTTACTACCGAGCTGTCGGAAATTTTTTACTTCTTCTAATGAGAGATCATATCCAGAAATGTGTAACCAAGCATAAATAAACATTGATCCATGACCTGCTGAGAGAACAAATCGGTCACGATTAATCCATTCAGGATCTGAAGGGTTGTGAATCAAGGAATCACCATAAAGAACGGCTCCTATTTCTGCGGATCCTAGGGGTAGTCCAAGGTGTCCTGATGAACATTTGTGGATGGCATCAATGGCCAGCCCTCGTGCATTGTTTGCGGCTTCTGCTAATATTTCGTTCATTTTTTTGGACTAATAACTTAAGATCACCCTTCGAAACGCGCAAGAAACAAGAATATCATTGCTAAAGACTTGTTCAGTAAGCGCTTATGTGAGAAAATCTCCTAAAATATAGACCCTATGAAAGCACTTACCTCCACAATTTGTATTCTTCTTTTCTTAAACTCTTTAAATTTTGCACAAGATTCTGTTGGTTTTAGTTTCAATAGCGACCGTGATGATACTCCCATGGATGAAAATATTGTGGCGGGAGTTGTACCATCCACAGGATGGGTGAGTACCGATGGTACAGGTGCAGGCGCCAATGGAACTATAGAGCATAAGGGCGTTACAATTGATTGGAGCAGTAACGGTACATGGAATACAAACAACGCGGTTAGTAATGGTGACAACCATTTGATGAATGGCTACATTGATGCTGTTGGAGATGGTGGATACGCAGATGTTAATATCAGTGGAATAGATACCTTTGCTTTTGGTGCGGAATATGATCTATATGTTTATTTTGGTAGTGATGGGAATGGCAGGACTGGAAAAGTGTCTTTGCAAGATGGTGAGATCTATTCATACACTACTTTTTCTCAGCAAGGAGGAGGTTTTCCAGGTAGTTATATAAGAACCGAAGATGTCGGTGATGGTAATCCCAATGCTAACTACGCAGTTTTCGAGGGTTTAACTGGAGACACTCAAACAGTTCAGATAATTCGAGGATCTAATAACTCAGGGTTCCATGGCATACAGATAGTTTCACTTCAGGTCTTTGACGAGGATGAGGATGGGCTTCCAGATAATTGGGAAATTAATAATGACCTTGATTCTGAGGATAATGGTGATGGAGATCCTAATAATGGGGCCGAGGGAGATCCAGATCAGGACGGGCTTACGAATATTGATGAGTTTGAAAATGGAACTGATCCGCAAGACGCTGACACTGATGACGATGATTTGAATGATAACGTAGAGACTAATACTGGTACTTATGTAAGTGCTACTAATACAGGGACAGATCCTAAAAACTCAGACACGGATCAGGATGGATTGCTTGATGGTGCTGAAGTCGAAACTGGAACAAATCCACTTTTAGAAGACACTGATGGAGATAAATTCTCTGATTTCATTGAGGTCGAGGCAGGCACTGACCCGGTCGACGAGAACAGTTTCCCTGATGTCGAAGCAATTGATCCTCCGATTGCATATTGGAGCTTTGATGATCAAGGTGCAAATGAAACCGCTGATTTGAGAGATGAATATAATGCTATTGTATATGGGGATCCCGAGTACGTAACCGGTCATTCAGGAGGGGCTAGTGATTTTGCAATCCAATTCGATGGAATTGATGACTATGTATCCAGTGAAGCTCCGATTCTTAATGAGAAATCAGAATTTACGATGTCAGGCTGGGTTAATTTTACAGAATCACAAGGAAATAGGACAGGCCTTTTTGGTCAGAATGATCTCGTAGAATTTGGAATGATTAATGCCAACCAGATGCAATTATGGACTTCTACGGCTGGTTCTGTGAATGTGAGTCTAGGGCCTACGAGTGATGGTTGGAGACATATTGCAGTGAAAGGAAATGAAGAGGGGCAATCAATTTACCTAGATGGAGAATTAGCTGGGACTGGTGGTTCTCCAGTCCCATTACCAACTTCTGGTTTTAATTTCAATATTGGTGGTGGGGGTGTTTATGACGCATCCGGTAATTGGTTCATTGGTTCAATCGATGACGTTGCAGTCTGGGATATCGCCTTATCTGATGATGCTATCATTAATCTTGCTAGTGGAGTTCTCTTACCGGGTGGCCCAAGAGAGGATACTGACGAGGACGGTTTGCCAGATGAGTGGGAAGAAAACAATGATCTTGATCCCGAAGACAATGGAGACGTTGATCCAAACAATGGACCTGATGGAGATCCAGACCAGGACGGTTTATCCAATCTTGAAGAATATGCGGCAAAGACAAGTCCTCAGGACGCTGACACCGATAAAGATGGTTTGAATGATAATGTTGAGACAAATACAGGAGAATTTGTTGACGCCACAGATTCGGGTTCGAATCCTAATAAGGCTGACACAGATGGAGATAGCTTAGATGATGGATTTGAGGTTGAAGCGAATCCATTTGTTACGGATCCAAATAATGCAGATACTGATGGCGACCGGTTGTCAGACGCTGAGGAAATTGGCAACGAAGATAATCCAACTGATCCAACTAAGGAAGATACTGACGGAGGAGGTACATCAGATTCAGTTGAGATTGCCCTTGGTCTTGATCCTTCTAACCCTGCAGACGATGATACTGGAGGTGGAGGAGGTACTAAAATAGGAATCAATTTTAACAGTGATAGAGGAACAGATGCTGAGTTAGGCCCTGACGAAATAGCTGGTTTTCCAGAAGTAGCTCAGTTGAATTGGAATAATAGTGCCGGTGGCGCTGATGCGCAGGGTGGTGCTAATGGTTCACAAGCTGACATTATAAGCCCTATTGAGGGTGTTATCGTTGATGATACAGGTGGAGATTCCGGTGTGACAGTAGACTGGGCTTCTAATGGAACTTGGAACACAAACAATAGTTTTGAAAGCCCAGACGCAAAGTTAATGAATGGTTATATCGATAACATTGGTGGTGGTGGCTTTGCGACTGTGGATTTCCAAGGTATTCCCTACTCCTCTTATGATGTTTATGTCTATTTCGGTAGTGATGGAAATGGTCGAACCGGAGCTGTTCAAAGTACAACAGCTGATGATCAAACGTTTTCATATACTACCGATTCTCAGAAAGGTGGCTTTGATCCGGAAATTGATTATGTGTTAACTGAAGATGAGACGGATTCTTATCCGCCTGCTAACTATTGTGTGTTTAAGGAACAAAGCGGTCCTAACTTTTCTGTTCAAATTAACCGTGGATCATCTAATTCAGGTATACATGGTATTCAGATTGTGAGTCTTGGGCCAGGAACGCCTTTTGAGATGACTGACATTATTTACAATAGTGTTACAGATGAATTTACTTTGACTTGGAATTCAAAACCTAATCAAATCTATGCACTTTATGTTTCTGAGGATCTTAAGGCGTGGGACTTTGATTTGGATGACAGCATTATCTCAGATGGAGACACCACAACTTACGGGCCTTTTGAAAATCCAATGCCTGGTTCTAAACAATTGTTCTTCAGAGCTGAGGAAACTGATGAAGAATAAATCCTTCAAAGAATCCGATTAAATATCATTCATAAAAACGCACTTCCTTCAAAGGAGTGCGTTTTTTATTTAATCAGATTTGCCTGAAAATTCGCATTCTTTGTTACAGGGTGTAAGTTATTGGTTCTCAGGCAATCCTTTAGCTTAATGTTGATTTATAATTTGTGGACTGTCTCTCAAATTCATTATGAAAAACTTTCAAATAATCGTATCTTTTTTATTCATCTTTTTGGCTTCTTTTTCTCTCAATGCAGAATCTGAGATTGTCATTAATGAAATTCATTATGATGTACCTGATAAAACTATAAGAGCTGAGTTCATTGAGCTTCACAATCCATCGAGCTCAGCCATTAATGTGTCAGGATGGAGGGTTTCTTCGGCAGTTAATTATGATATACCTGAAAACACGATTATTGAATCAGGAGGATTTTTAGTTATTGCTGAGGATCCTAATGTCATCTTGTCAGAGTGGGGAGTTAATGCGGTCGGGCCATGGTCAGGGAGTTTAGCTAATGAAGGAGAAATAATAAGGTTAAGAGACTCATCTGGCACTACAGTTGATGAGGTTGATTATAAATCAGGATTTCCTTGGCCTGTAGTGGGATCTTCACCAGGATATTCTATTGAGTTAATTAATCCCATTCTTGAAAATGATATTGGAGGGAGCTGGCGATCTTCAATGGGCACGGCAGGGACTGATGATTCTATCTTGATCAATGGAGGTGCAATTTGGAAATTTTTTAAAGGAGTTTCGGAGCCTTCTGAAAGTCCAGGTTCATGGAGATTACCAAATTTTGATGATTCTGACTGGGGTGAGGGAGAAGCTGCGATTGGATTTGGTGAAGGTTTCTTAAACACGAACCTTTCTGATATGCGGGGAAATTATTCGACAGTTTATTTGCGTAAGACTTTCAATATTGAGAATCCGGCACAGGTCGGTTCGGTTCTTCTAAGTGCTCAGATTGATGATGGGTTCAATGCGTGGATTAATGGTAAGCATATAGCATCGACTAATGTTTCTGGTCCTGAGTTACCTTATGATGCGACGGCTAATAGCTCAGGAGAGAATAAGGATTTTGAAGAATATCCAATAGCAAATGTTGGAGGTTTAATTGTGAAGGGAAAGAATGTTTTAACAGTGCAACTTTTAAACGGTTCTTTGAATGGTAGCTCAGATGCTTTTTTTGACGCGATCCTCAAAATTAATGCTTCTGCTGGAGAAGGACCCAGCCCAGGATTTCCTAATACTGTGTTTGCAGTTAATTCACCACCTCAAATCCGTAAATTAGGGCATTCGCCAAAACAGCCAGCCGAAGGTGATGTTGTAACTATAACCGCTCTTGTTACTGATCCTGATACAGTTAGCGAGGCAACGCTTCTTTATCAAGTCGTTGAACCTGGTAAATATATTAGATTAACTGATTCAAGATATGAAAGTGATTGGACAGAGGTTCCCATGAACGATTCAGGAAATGCTGGTGATGAAAATTCTGCAGATGATGTTTGGACGGCTCAATTACCAGGGTCTGTTCAAAAAAACCGCCATCTCATCCGTTATAAAATAAGAATCGAAGATGGTCTGAATAAAAAGATCACGGTTCCTTACTCGGATGACCCCCAGCCTAATTTTGCCTACTATTGTTATAATGGGGTTCCTGATTGGAAAGGGGCTCTAAGGCCAGGTTCGACATCAGTCGTGACTTATTCCTCTGAGACACTTACCAAGGTTCCTGTTTATCATATGATTGCTAGAGAATCTGATGTCATAGGCTGTATGTATAATGATTCAACTGGATCAGCAAGGACCTATAGGTATTTGGCTTCAGTGGTATATGAAGGCGAAGTTTATGATCATATACGATTTAGAATCAAGGGTCAGGCCTCAACAAGGGTCACTGGTAAGAATAAGATAAAGTGGAACTTTAATCGTTCACATAGGTTTCAGGCTCGAGATAATTATGGTAGAAAGTACGATCGTAAATGGGACAAGTTTGCACTTCAGACTGGGACCTGTCCTTGGTGGGGAAGTAATGCATCAACAGGGGGCATGATCTTAAATGAACAAGCTAGTTATAAATTTTATAGGCTCTGCGGGGTGCCCTCTTGTAACACAACTTTATTCCATCTCAGAATTGTTGATGATGCGGTCGAAGCAAACCCTAATAGTCAGTATGATGGTGATTTTTGGGGCCTCTATCTAGCTTTAGAAGAGCCTGATGGAAGATTTTTGGATGATAAGAATCTACCGGACGGAAACCTTTATAAGATGAATGGTAGCCCTAATAAAAGAAATCAGGGGCCTGATCAGGTTTCGGGAACCACTGATGTGAACTCGTTTATTAGTACAAAGAGAAGGACACAACCTTTGACTTGGTGGGAGGAGAATACCAACCTTGCTGGGTACTATAACTATAAAATAGGAACAACCTTAATTAATAACACTGACTTACGCTCTGAATGGAATTGTCTTTACTATCTCAGACCGGAAATAGAAGGCGACCCGAATTCAGGAAAGTGGGAAATGTTTCCATGGGATCTTGATTTGACTTGGGAGAGTAAATTTCATATCCGTTCGGAGAGTGTATGGGAAAATTGGCAGAATGTTTTTAGATACGCTGATGCTAAAACAGATTTTGAAAACCGTTCTAGAGAAGTTTGGGACCTCCTTTGTGATTCTGGTGAGGGTGCAAAAGTCGTCGAAGAGATGAGTCTATTCCTTGAAGGTGATGGTGTGACCCGAATAGTAGAAGCAAATCAGGCAATGTGGGATTACCATCCGCGGAAGTCGAAGAAAGGCATTTGGTATAGGAATAACCCAAAGCTTCCTAGCTCTAAAAGAAATTGGGAGGGCCTTGTAGGATATATGAAAGACTTTGTATCGCCAGGAGGTTATGGCGCCAATAGGCTTATCAATGAAAAAGCTGACACCAACTCTAGAATACCTCGAAAACCTATGATTACTCCTTTAGGAGACCCTTCATTTCCTACTGACGACATTAGATTTAGGAGCTCATCTTTTTCAGGAAACGGGACCTCTTTTTCTAGTATGCAATGGAGATTAGGAGAGATAACCGATCCTGAGTCTCCTGAGTTTGACGCTAATCAGCCGTGGGTTTACGAGATCAACTCTGTTTGGGAGTCTGAAGAAATAAATAACTTCCAATCAAGTGTTCAAGTTCCAACTTCCGTAGTTAGAGTTGGAAGAACTTATCGGGCAAGAGTAAGACATTTAGGATCCATTTGGTGAAATGGTGCATGCTCTGGTCTGTACTGAAGGTACTTAAACTGGAAAGTTCTCGAACCAGTACCAATGACCGGTGACTCCGTCCATTGATCAACTGCAGCGGCTCTAAAATTTGCTCTGGCTGAATCCTCAAAAAAATTATCAACAGATTTAATTCTGCCATTATTATCCTTTATGAATATTGCGCCAAGGGCCACAGTGAAACAAAGGCCTACTAGAATAGTGAACACAATCTTGGGTGTTGCCAATTTAAAATTTAGACCCGTTCGGATCTTGAATGTTAAATAAAATAAAAAAACGATCCCAAGGCCAAGGGGAAGAGCTATTATGCTCCCTCTACTCTGACTCAACACGACACCCAAAGTTGAGGTCACAAAAAAAAGAAAGAAAATTAAACGACCAATTTTATTTTTTAAGAAAATAAATAATGCCGCAGACATTATAGAAGCAAGATGTAAAAATCCTCCTAAATGAGGACTAGCATTGTAAAAGCCACTTGGCCTTTCTAATTGGTCCCCTCGTCCCACTCTATCATAACCAGGTAAAATATGAAATTTAGGGTTATCTAACTGATAAATGGCAATCCCTGTATTCGCGCAAGCCAAAATCAACAAAGCAATAACAAATGCCATCCTATACTTGTCGTCGACCAACAAGTAACTAAATAAAATGTAAAATCCAAAAAGAACAAGGAAGAGAATCATCTCAAGCCTTGCTTCATATATAATAGGTGAGCTAAAAGCTCTGCTAATCATATAAATAAAAAGTACAAAAACAGAAAATCGACACAAAGAACTCCCAGAATGATTCTTCTTATAGTTAAGAGCTAAGAACGCACTTGAAAATGCTGCAGCTATTAAAATTAGACCAGGCCACTGAAAAACATCCTTAACGCCAGTACCAAATACAGCAATCCAAAAATAACCAGCAATCATTAGGACAAATGTAACAATTTTGGTCATATTCAAATGGCTTTAACTTTTTTGAGTAACACTATCAAAGGCCTTGCTCATTGAATCCAAGAAAACTCTCTGGGTGTATTTCTTGATGTATAAATCTCTAGCCTCCTCAGACATCTTTTTATATATATCCTGATTTGCCATAAGATTATAAATCGCTTGGGCGAATTCATCGCACTTTTCAACTTCACACAATATTCCAGAATGGTTGTTCTCTACCATTTCAGGAATTCCTCTCCATTTTGTACTAACTATAGGAAGCCCAAAAGCCATGGCTTCAATTAAAACGAGAGGAAAATTTTCTGATTCATAATAAGAAGGAAAAAAGAATATATCAGCTAAAGAATAAAGTTTCCATTTATCATCTCCAGCAACTCTTCCGTGAAGCATAATAAAATCTTCGAGTTTATATTTCGATATTTCACTCTTAAAAAGTGATTCTGTCTCCGGTTCCTGCCAAGAGCCCGCAATATCAATGATAAAATCTGATCGCTTCTCTCTAATCTTTCGAGCCGTTTCAATGATATCTAAAACACCTTTAGATCTGCGCAACCCGGCAATAAAAAGAATTCTCTTTCTCATCCCCTCTGAATTTTCATGGCTAAATTCCTCTACGGGCACATCTAAACCATTAGGAATTACCACTCTGCGTTCGGCAGAAAAATAATTACTTTCCTTCATCTGAGAATTAGATACTTCAATTCCCAAACTAGGTTTAGCCAAGGCAAGTTTAGCTAAAAATCGAATAGGAAATTTAGATGAACTTACATATTCAGGAAGTCCTCCAGCATGATAATGAAAAATTGTTCCTCTCGAAAAAGGCCTCACTATGATTAAGAAAAAAATATCCCTAAGAATTGGCACTAAATTTGGACTCGCCGGCAAGTAGTATAATGTACATGGGTACCTCCTAATTAATATGAGCAAGGACTTAAAGGTTAGAAAAAAAAGGTGCAGAACCTTACGAATACTAAATCTACCAACTTGCGATTCAGAAGAGCTGTAATTCATACGCAAGAAATGAATTTGATGGCTACCCCATTCGTGATCAAACAACTGCTTAGTAGCCACTGCCTGACCGTGATATGGTGGCGGAGTTTGCCCAATCAAAAGTATGTTTTTTTTATAATGCACAATTTAAAACATATGGATTCGATTATAAGATTATTAACGGCTATCAAAGATGAATCACTAAGAGGGTCTTGATCTCATGGCAAACTTACCATCACTTAGAATATCATCTGCGATTTCTACGAGATCTTCCTCCTCATCTGTTTCTTCATCAGTTTGTCTATTCATCACACAGAGAACTGCTAACATAGACCAAAAAGCAATTGCCGCATAAGGGGCCTCAAAAGTAGATTGGAAAAAAGCATTAGTGAAACCACCAAGAACAAATGCCCAGACAAAAGCAAGGCCAGGACTATGTTCATCAGAGGAAGCTCTCAGCTTAAGCATTCCTATCCATAACTCCCTAACAACTAATATACATATAGGTATAAAAATCATTAATCCTATTATTCCCAATCGGCCCCAAATAGTAATTAGAACATTGTGAGGATATCGAGCAATAAGCACATCAGTATTATCGATACCAGTTTGAAAGTAATTAGCATGAAATCTTGTTGAAATATCCGAACCAAGCCCCAATCCATAAAATGGATTCTCTCTCATGACGTCTTCTATAACCATTTTCCACCAAGTAAAACGCCAATCCACATTCTCTTGGGCAAAACCCTGTTTGCCACTTCCAATAACAGCCACATCAAAAGATGAGAACTCATCTATAAAGCGCTCAAACCTGCCTTCACTATCTTGGATTGTCCCCGACTCAATTAAAGAATAAAGAAGTATCGTTGAAAGCACCCCAGTCAATAATCCGGCAATGATTAACTTCCAATGCCCAACAAAGAAAAGAGCGGCAACGAAAAGGAAAAATGCCAAGTAAAAAACGGCTTTCCCCTGCGCAAAAAGGGGCGCAGTGCAAAGCACCGAAGATAAGAGATATACGATTTTCCATAACCCAGAAGCCCTCAAATGTTTAAAATAACAAAATGCCGAGAACCCCACGCATACTGGGATAAGAGCATCAATTGATGGCATTATTAATGGGGCTCCACGAACCATCGTGGCATAAAAAATTTGCTGCTCTAGCCCAGGAACCACTAAAAATACAGCTATTAACGCTAAGGCAATTGCAGAAATTACAGGTAAGAGTTTAAGGAGATACTCTCGCGTAGGTCTATGGAGCATAGGCGGGAAAACGAGAAAGAAAAATAAACCATAATAAACTGTAGCAACATCTTTCATCAGAAATATAAAAGGGAAATAACTCCGATCAATGAGAAGATGCGCAAACCCATAAATTTGAAATATTAATAGTGGAATAGTAATAGGGTGACGCGGTAAAACATCATTTTTTCCTCCAAGGCAACGAATGAGATGAAACCCTATTAGTAAAATTAACGCAGCCTCACCAATGAAGAGAATTGCACCTAGCCTTTGATAAGCAAAACCTTTTCCTCCCACAAAGTAACAAGCACAGATAATTGCTATAGCCCAACCCTCAAAACGATAATGTTTTCCTATCGCTGAAACGAGAATTGCAAAAACAGTTAAGCCAGCAACCGTTATTGCTGTGCCATAATCTCCATTTCCAACTGCCAGACCCATCCATAAAGCAACGAATAGGCCTGCAATCATGAGTACGATGGCTTTTATATTCATCTTAAAATTGAAGGGGTTATAATCTAATTAATATGAATAATATCAGGTGAATCAAGGTAACCTTTTAAGAGATATTCTATAAATACCAAATATTCCCCCAATATCAGTGATTTCACGACTCAACTCAGTGCCTTTTAACTGATAATCAAAACTTAAAAGTTCTTTCCAAACGTTATCTGAGCCCATCTTCTGCAAGGTTATTTCATAGAAGTAGTAGCGAAAATTCAATGAATCATATTGAATCTTAATTTCTTTTTCTTGCCCAATCTCTATCTGAAACTGAGGAGTCACGTTGGCACTTAAAGGGTGTCCCCCCAAAACAAATTCTATTAAGTTGGCAACATGATCACCATCCGTATCATCATCTGAATCATTTCTTTTATGATTAAGTCCCATTTTTTTCTCCCATGAATCATGCATCCCATCATCATCCACATCAATCCACTCGATTGGATTCGTGTTATTCAAAAATTCAAAGCTATTTGTGTGACCATCAAAATCAAAATCTTCTTCAGCGTCATTATACAAAGGGTTCATTCTATGAGTCACTTCCCAGCCATCAAGAACTCCATCTTTGTCCGTGTCCTTTTCAAAAGGATTAGTCCGGTAATTGATCTCATATAAGTTACTTAATCCATCAGAATCTGGATCCTCTTCAGAATCACTTTTTAGAGGATCCAATCCATTTCGAATTTCATCATCATCAAAAATACGATCACCATCAGAATCAGATGAAAAAATATTAGTCCCATAACTAAATTCCTCAAAATCTGTAAGCCCATCTTTATCAGTGTCAGCTTTTTTTGCATTCTCTAAAGGATCCAATCCCTTCGAAATTTCGAATGCATCAGACAACGTATCAAAATCCGTATCAGGATTTAGGGGATTTGTTTGATATTCAAATTCAGAAAAATTAATTAACCCGTCACGATCAGGATCCTCTGTTCCATTTCCAAACAAAGGGTTGATGCCATTTTCATACTCCCAACCGTCTGTCATTTGATCCAGATCAGTGTCCTTCATTTGGGGATTGGTACCAATCTGCATCTCTTTTACAGAATTAAGACCATCTCCATCTACGTCAATTAATAGGTCATTCATTAATGGGTCCCATTCATTACTGATTTCCCATAAATCCTCGAGACCATCTTTATCAGAATCTTTATTAGATGGATCAGTACGATTTATGAATTCTTCATAATTATTGAGACCGTCAAAATCATCATCCTCATGAGGGCTTTCCCTTGAACCAAATTCTAATTCCCACCAATCGGCCATTCCATCTTTATCTGTATCTCTTAGTCCAAGACCCAAATTAAGATGTTTAGCAATAAGCATAGATTCAACTATTCTTCTTTGCCTATGATCAAGAAACTTATTATAGGTCATAACCTCGGCATAATCGGCATCCTGAGAATCCATACCTCCAATGTGACCAAGCCATAAAGGTTTGTCATTTGGGTGAATCTTACCGCGAACGCGAGCCTGCTCAGCTCCATTAAGATACAAAATTCCAAGTTCATTGGCAGTATCATATTGTAAAGTTAGGACAATGGTTTGGCCCGAAACAACTTTTTGAAAAGCTTCTACAGAAATTGCATTCTCTGGTTGAGTTGAATAAAAGCGTAAATAACCATTTTTAATAACGAGTCTAAACCCGCTTTTTCTCCATACATCATTACCCATTAACGCATAAACCTTACCGTCACTTTTAACAGATTTAGGACGCATAACTGAAAAAATGGTCCACCCTCCATTGGAAGCTTCAATCACATTAGTTTCTTTTACCCTAAGATCACCTTCGCTAAAATCTAACATCGGGTAATTATCGCTCAGCACCCGAGATATACTAGGCGCCTCACGATTAAAAGGAACCTTCATAGCAACACCGTTTCCTCTATGATCACTCCATAGTGGAACTAATCCTATGGACTCATAATTAATCACTGAAGACTTAAGCCACATATTAAGCCCCTCAAGTGGCAACTCATCTAAGTGTAAGTCATATATATTAGGTTGAGAACCAATTTCGTATTCTTCAATGTTAGTTAATGAATCATTGTCAGGATCAGAAAGAGGGTCAGCAGATTTAGGATTCAGCCCATAACGAATTTCCCAATTATCCGGAATTTCATCATCATCCGTATCTATATCTGATGGATTAGTTAAAAATTTAAATTCATCAACATTAACAATTCCATCACCATCAAAGTCCTCATCACTATCATTCTTAGTAGTATCTAATCCGTAAAATGTTTCCCAACTATCAGGCAAACCGTCACTATCATGATCTATATCATCTATATGGAAGCTATCAATGAAAGGTGCCTTTAGCTCCTCATAACTGACACCAGTCGTCTCAATGATCAATTGACTAATCTCCTCACTATTAGAGTTAAAAAATGATGAATGCTTTCCCATTAGATCGCTATCAATATCCTGACCCACTGCTCTCCATTGTTCCCAATTGTAAAATTGAGTTATAAAATCATTAGGAAATTGACCTGGACCATACCAGTGAAAATTGCCACTATTTGGCCGACCCGAGTAGTAATTATTATTGCGCCAAACATTTGGTTTTTTCAGAAATTCACCGTACGTCTCCCAACCAAAGGAACCATACTGAAGTCCAGTATAACCCCCAACAGGCATAACAATAGTATTGTCATAAATAATGTTTCCTTCGGCAGTATGTTCACCACAAAACCCATCTGTATGCTGTGGTCTGTACTGATTGATTATAGTGACTCCACCACCTCTAGCACTAGATTCAGATGATGACTCCAAATAATTATTGTGAACATTTGCATCTTCAGCATTTTGAATCACAAACGGAACACCCCACAAAAGACCTCCCCTAGGATCAAGACCATTCCACCGCAAAATGTTATTTCGAATTTCGCAACCGCAACTGACCTCATAAATTAACCCTTCCCATGAATTGAACTCACTCAGATTTTCTTCAAATAGATTACCGTTTGCATTAATATCGAACCAAAACCCAGGCCCTGTATTATGGTGAGCATAATTTCTTCTTATAATTGTGTTAGTTACACCAGGAACCTTACAACCACCACGCGCCCAATCTCCTGAAAATCCAGCCCATCCATTATAGCCAAATTCACTAAACTCAATGAGTGTACCGTCTCCACCATTATGCAGGCCCGCTAATCCATTATAGTTAAAAATAGATCTTTTGACAATGGATCCATTTGAAATTCTAATTCCTATGCAGTGACTACCTGACACTGTGCAATTTTCGACTATCGCCTTAGGTCCAAGATCAACTGCGGGCGTTAAGTTATAAGTAGCATAATTTTCAATTTTCAAATTTTTCAAAGTAACCCCTTCGTCTAAAGCTTTGATTCCAAAATTTGATAAACCACTGAGCTCCATCTCCAAACCATTTGGATCGAATCCAATATAAACTTTGTCTTTTTCATAGTCATAGAACCAAAATTTTCCAGACAGCAAATACTTCGAAAGAGCCATCCTCTGATTAAGTGGAACATCATTGCAAAAAAGATCATGAGGGTAATTTGCCCTCTGCTCCCAAACTCTAGATTCATCGTCCAAGTAAGGAATTAATTTAGAATGAGGACCATCGTGAACCCAGTAGGGAGATTCATACCTCCAACCTTCAAGTAGTTCGGCGCCAGAGAGAATAGCTCCATTTTCTCCTATTAATGAATCCCCCTCTTTTAGAATAATTTCATGCCCCCTGTGGACTCCAGCACTTAATTGATAATGAGTACCCTTATCTTTTTTTTCAATGATCGATTGCAGATCTTCACCGAGAGGCAAAACAACAACTTCTCCAAAAGCTGACTTTGAGTCGAAACAAAAAAAGACAACCAATAAATTAGCAAAAAAAGATAAAAAGTTCAAAGAGGACTCTAATTTCACTTCAATTAATGTTAAGCACCTTTTCAAAAAACTTCACTCTCTCTGATTCCCATCGCGTACTACTTACATAAGGCATGACTTTTGAAGCCTCCACTCTTCTTCCCTTCATTCTTAGAACAAATTCCTTTATCTTTTCTTTTTCTTTAGCCAATGATCCAGGTTCATTAGGAAGTTCAAGAAGCCATTCAGGTGGTTTCTGATCAAGAAAAGCTGTATCTTTGTACGGCACTATCACGGGGAGACCTGCTGACAAATACTCTCTGACCTTAAGAACACATGCTTCTTGCATACCATTTTCATACAACCCTGCTGACCCAATACCAGCAACCGCGCCTTGGAAAACTTCTAAGAATTCATGTTTTTCCAAAAACGAATACACTCGAATGTTCTCAGGAAGTTGTAAGGATTCCGAATCAAATCCTGTGATTAAATCGAATTCTAATTCTCCAATAGATTCCTCTGCTAGCTCAATTAAATTTTTTAGTCCATGCCATGGTTGTATGCCGGAACTCATAAAAACTAATCTAGGTATAGATGAATCAAGTGCTGAATAACTAACAGGATTTTGATTCTCATCAATTGGAATGGAATTAGGAATATAACAGTATGGTTTATCTGTTCTTTCATACTGGCCCAATTTAAGATACTCCTTGCACACCGAAACAAAACCAGCGCATGATTCATTGAATTTTTTGTGAGTTAATAAGTAATACCAATATCTGATTCTTTCTATCCAGTTTTCCTTCGACCTCCTCTTAAATTCACCACTAAAAAAAGTATTAATTTCAATAATAGTAGGGATTTTTCTCATCAAATTCATTAATGAATTTTTGTGAAATTCCCACCTCAAATATATTATATCTGGATTATAATTAATAACTTCCTTACAGAGCGTAGAGTAAACTTTGCGATTTTTAAAAAATGCAAAAAGGGAACTCCAAACTCGATCTTTGTGAAAAAAAGTAACTCCTGGAATAGGTTCACTTTTTTTTTCAGTGGCACAGAAAACTTCAACTTCATGGCCTAAATCCTTCCACTCCTGAACCTGCCTCAGAACCTTCCTAGTCACGCCATCATTATGACAAAGGTTCCATGTTATAACGTAAGCAATTCGCATGAGATATTGATAGTTTAATCAATTTTTTTACTAAAAAAATCTATGATGGCATCAAGAGAGGTAGAAGCAGAATTTCCATCACCATACAAATTATCAGAAAACTCAATTTCACTAATTGAATGTATAGAATTAACTATTTTTTCTGTTTCAGATCCTACCAAGGTGTTGGCACCTCCTTCAAGAGTCTCTACCCATTCGGTTTCATCCCTCAATGTTATACATGGTTTTTTTGCCCAGTATGCTTCTTTCTGAAGGCCTCCTGAATCCGTTAAAACTTTTGTTGAAGAATGAAGAACTGAAGCCATCGAAAGATAACTTAAAGGTTCACAAATCGTTACTTTTTCTGGGAGTACTATATTAAGATCATTAATCTTTTTCTTAGTTCTAGGATGTATTGGAAAGAGAGTCGGCCTATCTGTGCGGCTAAGAGCATCAATTATGTTACCCATTCTCAATTCATCATCCGTATTTTCTGCTCGATGAAGTGTGAGTAAATCAAATTTTTCTGTAAAATTAAAGCCCTCTAAGCGAGGAAGAAAGCTATTATCACCAAAAACAATATTACGAGCCTTTTTTGCCGCATCCGCCATTATATCTCCAACATTTAGTACACCTCTATTAATACCCTCGTTTTTAAGATTTGCTATAGCCGTCTCACTTGGGCATAACAAAAGTGATGAAACATGATCGGTAAGAATGCGGTTAATTTCCTCAGGCATTCTCTTATTGAAACTCCGAATCCCAGCTTCCATGTGCACTACTGGAATGTGAATTTTTGCAGCCGCCAAACCACCCGATAGAGTTGAATTGGTATCACCATAAACAAGTACAAAATCGGGCTTTTCCTTAAGAATTTTATTTTCAACCCCAATGACCATTTGACCCGTCATTTCAGCATGTGACCCACCTGAAATATCCAAATTATATTTCGGTGGAGGTATGTTAAGTTCATCGAAAAAAACTTGTGACATTTCATAGTCGAAGTGTTGGCCAGTATGAATCAAAACCTCTTCTAGACCTGCGCTAATCATGGCCGAGCTCATTGGTGCAGCCTTAATAAATTGAGGCCGAGCTCCGATGATTGTAACGCATTTCATGATTTGTGAATTCTTTCTACTTACCGGAACTTATCCGCAATTTCAATTGGTTATATATATGCAAAAAGTCTTCACGAAACACTGTTAGCATCAATGATAGTATTAAAACTATGTAAATAGAAGCTTTTGCTAAGGCTTGTAGAATAAGTTCTTCGAAACCGAAATAGCTACTCAAATACCAGCTTACAAGAGCCACTAATGCAGATAAGATCCCAACAGAAAAAATATATTTATAGGGCAATAGCCTATTCCACTTTGTATCTGATATTTTAGCACAACAGACTATGCAATAAGGAACAACAAATAACCATACAACAGCAACAGTACCCCAAGCAGCCCCATCCATACCAAATTTTAAAACTAAGAAATAAGTTATAACTGTATTTAAAAACAGCGTTATGATAGCCCTGAGAAGCACGAGTTTAGTCTTACCTGCACCTTGAAATAACATCCCAAAATATGCTACCCTCGCCGGAAGCATAAGCATATAAATTCTAAATGGGCCAACGCTATCCTTAAACTTCTCAGAATATAATATCACCATCAACTCCTGAGAGACTAAAAAGAATAAAAATCCAGCAGGCAAAAGAATAAAAGTTACGCGGCGAACCATGAGCTGCCACAAATTAAGTGCTTCATTCGCATTACCCTTACCAAATGCTTTCACAATCTCAGGCAACATTACCGCACCAGCTGCAACAGTTATTGCCGCTATTAGCGGAACCTCCATCGCCCCATTCGAAAATATTGCATAGTCTTCTGGATCGAGTAATAACGAAACCATTAATCGGTCAATCGCCAAAGCCATTCCCTCAAGCATTGCGCCAAGCCCCAAGGGAACAGCATACTTCAGCTGAACATTAATATTACTAAAAGAAATTAGTGGTTGTGATTTTAGACTGTTTCGAGTCAATCGCCAAATAAGTCCAATAGCGGTCAATGATCCAATTAAAATCACACAAGACTGAAGGCCTATTATAAAATCTATTTTAGTCAATGATATGGCCGTAATAGCAACAGAAGAGGCGAGTATTATCCTGAATATAATTGAAAAAATAGCACTCAACTTTGCGCGATTTAAGGCAACTAAAGCAGAAGTCACATAGACAAGAATTAGAGTAGCTGGTCCATAAATTGCAAGCCAAGGAATCGTATTGGCAAGGTCTGGATTATTAAAAACCTTTGGAATGTAGGAACGGCCTAAAGTCAGGCATAAAACACTAAAAATTATGGATATAAAGATAATGGCTACTAAAGCATTTAAGCAAATAGCTCTCTGATTACTTTCACTTTTAGGAATAAAATAAAAAGATGCAGCTGGTAATCCTAACGCAAGTAGAGGTGCCAAAAAAGTATATATCAAAAGAGTTTGTTGATAAGTTCCATAATCCGCCTTGGAATCCAACACTCTAGACAATACAGCAGCAATGATGAGGGTAGATAGAGTCGTCACGACTTGTGCCCCCGAAAGGAAAGCCGTTTTCTTAATTCTTGACATTAATTAACGTGCTTCTACTTCAACAATTTGAAAATTTCTGTTGGCTGAGTTAAAAATACCTTTCACTTTAATACTCTTTATACCAGCAAGAGAAAATTTATGTTTTTGCCAACCTTTGGAAGGCTTTTTTGAATGATCAGCGATAAGCTCCCATTCACCCTCTTCTTTTCGCATAACAAACAACTGATAAAGATACTCTCTTGATTTATCTTTATCGTAGAGAAGGAAATTAATTTCTTGGATTTTTGTGACCTTAGGAAAAACAATTTCAAAATCTGACGGGCATAGACCCCATGCAAATCCATCACTTCCACTATAATCTAAATTACCATCAATTAAAAACTCTGCACCTTTATAAGCCTTAGCAACTGCTCCCTTTGTAGCAAGGGCGTAGTCCAATAGTTTTTCCTCATTGTCATTTTTATTATCTCTCAAATCAATTACTCTCTTGAATTTAATGATTTCATTTTTCACTAAAAGAGCATCATTCAACTTACCAGATTTGGTTAATCGAGACTCAAGAAGTATCAAAGTCTGTTCATATTTTTTTTCCCAAACTCTAATCGATGATGCGGCCTCACGATTAAATCTCTGGCATAAAGTTCTAAGTTTATCCGGTGATTCTGGCATTTCACCAATCAAATTAATTCCTACTGCTTTAGAAATACGCAACCTTTCCTCCCTTACCAATAATGCTGCTTCAATTTGAGAAACATTCGCTAGATTTTTCTCTAAACTCTCAAGGGAGTTTTTATGCCTATTAATAAGAGGTGATAAAACAGTATTAATTTTATTTGTAAAACTTGTCTTTAGTTTTTCTAATTCAGATTCTCCCGCATGAGCCGCAGTAAAAGCCATAATCGAAAAAAAGCTTATCCACAAAAACTTCGCTAAGTTATACATATTGATAATCTATTACACTTAACACTTTCAGCCAAGGATTCGATTGCAATATTTGAAGAAATAAGATCAGTTAATTCTATAAACTATACTTTCTAAGGCGAAAGATTTGCAATAAAGCCCTGAGTACAAAAAGAGGATTATTTTTTAAGTACCTTTTCCATAATCTTCTAGGTTCTTTGCATAACCGATAAAACCACTCTAAGCCATATTTTTGCATCCACTCAGGAGCCTGTGGAATTAAACCTGCATGAAAATCGAAAGCAGCACCAACACCAAAAAATATCTTTGCGCCCTCAAGGCTAGCATCTCCTTCAGAATTATTACCAAATTTTTTTAGAAAGCCATTCATAAACTTTTCTTGTTTCGGAGTACTTAAACCCACCCAAATACAATTTGCCCCTGAATCATTGATAAGATTTCGAACTTCGATTTCCTCATCGTTTGTAAGAGGTCTAAATGGAGGCGTGTATGTCCCGGCGACTTCAATATTCGGAAATTTTTCCTTTAATTTTTCCTTTAATTTTTCTGCAACTCCTTCTCTACCTCCATAAAAAAAATGCTTAACCTTTCGGTCAACGGAACTAGAACAGATATTTAGCATAAGATCCGGACCGTAAACCCTAGAAACTTTTTTGAACCCATATAATCGCGCATACCAGACCATAGGCATGCCGTCCGGGGTATTAAGAAAAGTTTTATTTAGTATGTCTTTGAATTTTGTATCACTCTGAGCCTCGCTAACGCCATGAACTCCTGTAACACCTATATAACCTTGTTCACCTGAATCAATTGCTCGAAAAATTAGATCCTCCGCAATTTCAAGGTTAATTGGACTAATGCCAACGCCTAAAACGTTGACACGTTCATTCGGCGACTGATCATCTTTAGTGCTATTCATCGAATCATTTATTATTTATTAAATCCATTTAAATAATCTAATAATATTCGCATGATAACATATGCTTCCTTTCCATCAGTATGAAAGGTAAAGTTAAAGATTATTCGTTTATCCAATCGGCCAGCTTAGCCCTTAAATCCTCACTATTTTCAACGAAATACCGCGCACCTGCATCAACCCAAACTTCAGAACCATCACCTGATCTAATATGTAAAGCAACTGAATCAGGACCAGGGTGAGCAACCAAAATATCTCTAATCTTATATAAATCATCTGCACTATGAACATCACTCTTCAGATAGACATTGAGATCCAAACTCTTAGATAAACGTCTGGCATTGTGTTCATCAATTGATTGATAATTTGAATTCATATCAACCGGATTCTGACTAGGGACACTGGATGGTTTATTTACACGCTTAATTTTTTCAGCAGTAAGCCTTTTAGTTTCCGATCGCGAATCAATTTCTACTTTTGCTAACAATTCGATAACAGCCCCAGATTCAAGGACATCCGTGGACTTAATAAAAACCTCACTCCACACCATCACTTCAGTTTGACCAGTGAATTCTTCAAAGTTTAATTTTGCAAATGGCTTGCCAGCTTTCTTTGTAAACATTTTCTCAACTCCAGCAATCCTACCCATAAAGTTGTATTTTTTATGCTCTTTAAGATCCTGAAGATCAGATAACTTTTTATATTTACTACTTGAGAAAAGCGATCGATAAGAGTCTAACGGGTGACCGGTAACATAAAAACCAAGCAACTCACGCTCTGCGGCAAGAACCACATCCTCACTCCAAGGCTCGTAATCTACTTGATTATTATCTAGTGATCCATTAGGCGTTGAACCATAATCAGTATCCTCATCAAATAAAGAACCTTGTCCTGAAACCCGGTCTTTATGAGCTAGCGAAGCAGCAGAGATAATTGAATCTACTCTAGCGAAAATACGCGCACGCTCTTCTCCTGAAAAATCGAAAGCACCAGCTCTAGTTAAAGACTCTAAAATCTTTTTATTTACAGACCTCGACTGCTGTCTTCTCGCAAAGTCATCAACACAATCATAACTTCCTCCCTTAGTCCTCTCATTTATAGCAAGATTCATTGCTGCGGTTCCAACATTCTTAATAGCTGCAAGCCCGAATCTGATCGAGGTGACACCTTTTTCAGAAGACTCCTCGGGAGAAAATTTTAACAGACTCTTATTCACATTAGGCGGCAAAACCTTAATGCCCATAGATTTACATTCTTCTACAAAAACTGAAATCTTGTCGGTATTATTAATTTCATTTGAAAGCAAAGCAGCCATAAACTCGACCGGATAATTAGCTTTCAAAAATGCAGTTTGATAACTAATAAGACCATAGGCCGCTGAGTGAGATTTATTAAAACCATATCCAGCAAACTTCTCAAGAAGGTCAAAAATTCCGTTTGCTTTTTTATCATGTATTTCATTGAATTTTTTACACCCTTCAACAAAAATTGTTCTTTGTTTTGCCATTTCTTCAGGGTCTTTTTTACCCATCGCTCGCCTCAATAAATCAGCATCACCCAAGCTATACCCGGCAAGAACATTGGCAGCTTTTTGAACTTGTTCCTGATAAATTAAAATCCCATGCGTTTCTCTGGAAACTTCCTCTAGAAGGGGATGTAAGTACTCAACTTTCTTTTTACCTTTCTTACGATCGATAAAATCTGGGATCAATTCCATTGGGCCCGGACGATATAATGCAATCAATGCAATGATATCTTCAATTCTATCGACTCCAAACTGCTTACACAGGGCTACCATGCCTCCTGATTCTAGCTGGAATACACCACAAGTTTCACCTGCGTTTAATAGTTTGAATGTTTTATCATCATCAATAGGAATATTCGAAATATTGAATTCTGGCTGTTTTCTATTTATCAAATCAACCGCATCCTGAATGACTGTTAGAGTCTTCAACCCCAGGAAATCCATCTTTAACATCCCTAAATCTGTAAGTGGCTTCATCGCGTACTGGGTAACCACCTCATTTTCGTTCCCTCTAGTCAATGGAACGTGAACATCGAGTTCACAATCACCAATCACTATACCTGCAGCATGTATTCCTACACCACGGGTTAGTCCCTCCAAAAAAGTGGAGTACTCCCAAAGTTGCTCAGTAGCAGGTTCATTAGCTATGGCTTCTTTAAGCTCGGGGTTTTTCTTTCGAGCAGATGCCAAATTAATACCCAACTCATTGGGAATCATTTTAGCTATTCTGTCTGCCTCCCCATAACTTAAACCCATGACTCTTCCAACATCACGAACTACACTTTTAGCTCCCAAGGTTCCAAAAGTAATGATATGAGACACACATTTTTCTCCATACTTTTGACGGACATATTCTATGACCTCAGGTCGTCTAGTTTGACAAAAGTCCACATCCACATCGGGAGGGCTAACACGTTCAGGATTAAGAAATCGTTCAAAAATTAAACCATATCGCAATGGATCGAGATCAGTAATACCAAGAACATAAGCCACTAATGAACCAGCAGCCGAACCTCTACCAGGGCCCACTGGAATCTTATTATCTTTTGCCCATTTAATAAAATCCCATGTAATTAAAAAATAGGAAACGAACCCCATTCTCTCCATGATCCCAATCTCATAGTCCAATCTCTCCCTAAGCTCTGTACTATTTTCAGCCTGATCCTTACCATACCTTTCAGCAAGGCCTGACTCACATAAATCGCGAAAATAATCCCCTCTTGAAGATCCTGTATTTACTTCATATTCTGGGTACCTCTCTGAACTTGTAGAATCTAAGACCAAATCAAAGTCAATTTTTTCTGCTATCTCTAAAGTATTATCGCATGCCACTGGAACCTCTTTAAAAAGCTGCCTCATTTCCCTCGCTGTCTTAAAATGAACTTCGGGCGAATAGCGCATTCTATTTTCATCTAGTACCATCTTACCTGTACCTATGCATATAAGGACATCGTGAGCTTCATGATCCTTACGATTTAAAAAATGAACATCATTTGCTGCAACAGGTTTCAATGAAAATTCTCCACAAAATTCTAATAATTGCCGATTACAAAGACGCTGCTGATCCATTCCATGATCATGCATCTCAAGATAAAAATCGTCTTTCCCATAAATATCTACAAACTCTCTTAATTTCTCTCTAGCTATATCAAGCTGATCTTGTTGAATCCAATAGTTGATCTCTCCATTAATACAACCACTCAAACATATAATTCCCTCTGAAAATTTATCTAAAGCTTCCTTATCTATTCTTGGTTTATAATACTGACCATCAAGGTGAGCCTGAGAAACTAATCGAACAAGGTTTTCATAGCCTATAGCATTCTTAGCCAGAAGCGTTAGATGGTGAGCATTAGGAAGACCAGGAACTTTTTTCTTTTCGTACATCGAGCCTGGAGCAAGATAAACCTCTGATCCAATGATCGGTTTGACTCCTGATTTAGAAGCTTGCTTATAAAAATCTATCGCACCATAAAGATTTCCATGATCGGTCATTGCCACTGCAGGCATTTTACAGCGATTTACTTTCGCCATAAGGTCTGCAATTTTTACTGCACCATCGAGCAATGAATACTCAGTATGAAGGTGCAAGTGTACAAAGGAATCAGACATTTAATATTAAAGACAAACTAATGAATGACTAGTTATAAGGATACTGAGTACACTCATTCAAGTCCGATTACTCGGAACTTAAAAGAATTATGTATTAAAGAATAGAATACCTAAGATTGAAAAGGTAATATAAGTCTTTTTAGGGAATTATTCTACGGAAATAAGGTTATATTTGGAGATCATTGTCGTATCCATTTCTGCGCCAGCAGCCCCACCAATTGACATAGTCATTTCCATTTTTGTCTCACTTTTAATTAACATACCGAGTTTAGGATCAAATAGGAGAGTGCCGGTCATCTTCGAATCTTTAAAAGACACTAAACCTTCACCAGATGTCTCTGCCTTTCCTTCAAAATCAATTTCCGCGAGTTTCTTACCGGATGAATCAACCGGTCCATTATATGTATAATCTATAGTCATATTCATTTCGCCAATTTGCTGCATTTTAAAATTCTGTTTATTTTGCCAACGTGCATTAGGCTGAACAACGGATTCCGGGAAACCGAAATCTTTCAGTTGTTGAATCATATTCTCAATTTCTTCTTTTCCCATAGCCCCCATTCCTATACCGTTTCCCGCTTCATCACCTGCTCCTTCGAGTGAGAGAATTTTATTATTTTCATCAAATTTTGCTTCATAGATTTGATCATTAAGGTTAGATAAAGCGGTCTTCAATAATGGACTCTGATTCTCAGGATCCTGAGAATCGTAAACCATATCCTGCCCTGCCATTTGCATTGACATCTTCACCTTATCAAATCCTATTTTTATAACTTTGTTAGAACTATTATCTACTTCATCAACATCGACTCTTAAATCGATAGACATTTCAGTTGAAGAACCGTCAGCCCCAGCTAACGGCAAATCCATCTCTGTATCGGTAATCTGGCGAAATAAGTAAGACTTACCAGGAATCCATTTTGAAGACAGCAATACCCCGTTGCCATCCTTTTCCCATGGATCAAAATCTTCTTGGGTTTTAGTTTGCTCGGAGTGTATCTCTGCCTCCAAGGAATTTTTATCACTACCATTATCACACCCCGCAATGATCAAGCAGAATAAGGGTAAGGTAATTGAATATAGGTAATTCTTTTTCATGAATTTGACTGTATCTATTTTCTCTGAGAAAGCTAAAATTATTGGTTCTTTCCTCCTTATGAGCGCTCTTACTTTACAAAAAGAGTTGTTTTCTGAAAACTGCTAAAACCAAAATATTATAGTTAAAATATACCCTTAAATCTCATATTTTAAACTTTAATAATGGGGCTTTCTGGGTTGCTAATTATAATAAATAGGATTGGCACGATATTCGCTTCATATTATTATACCTACTAAACAAAATCTACTAAGGTGAGTCCCTGAAAACAAATAGGTGGGAAGTCACTATTAGTATAAAATAGAACAGAATTATGAAAAAAGTTGAAGCGATCGTAAAGCCATTCAAGCTCGAAGATATTAAGGAAGCCTTATCTGAAATTGGAATTCAGGGAATGACTGTAACAGAAGTAAAGGGATTTGGACGCCAAAAAGGTCATACAGAAATTTATCGTGGAAGCGAATATACCGTCGATTTCCTGCCAAAAGTAAAGTTGGAAATTGTCGTTGACGATGAACAAGTAGATGAAGTAATTGATAAAATAGTTTCAACTGCAAATACTAGTAAAATTGGAGATGGAAAAGTTTTCGTTTCGCCTATAGAAGAAGCAGTTAGAATTCGCACAGGTGAAAGAGGTCCAGATGCGGTTGCTGTAAGTTAAATTTAAACACCATATTTCTTTCAAAAACCCTCTTCTTCAAGCTGAGGGTTTTTTTGTTGCTCCCTATAAATTTAGGTTGTTACTTAAATTTATACAAAATGACCAATGAGCAAAACCTTCCTGATCTCCCTTCGAGAGATACGCTAACAAAGCACCTCGGTAAGATGTTGTTAGCTCGAGGTATTGGACTACCTAAACATGGTGAACCTTGGCAACTGGTTCAAGTAACAGAACCATCTGAGACAGGTACGGTTAATGAGGCTCCAATCATGGCCTTCGAAGTTTTATTTTTAACTCCTGAAAGAAGAGAATCAGGAACATACATTTTCACTAATGAATCTAATGAGCTTGTTGGTGCGATGTATTGCTCAACTTTTATTAGTCCAACCAAAGCCACTTGTATGAAATCTTTGTTTTCAAGCGTCGAAAAAGTTTTTGAAGAGGAAGATGATAAAGAACATTGATGGATATTTTAAAGTAACATGAAATTAGGCCTTATAACTTATGATTACGCCCACCTTAAAACTGAACAGTTGGTTTGGCGTTACCTTGAAAATAAGTTAATTGAAGAAATAAAGTTATTTGCATTACCATTTTCTCCAAGAAAAGAGAGAAATGTAATTTTTGAACATAGACCTAATCAATTTCTAGCTACACAAACTGAAAACTTAAGTCGATTAGATAAAGTTTCATTTCAAAAGTGGGATGGAAAAGAAATTCTAGAAGATCAATGTGATTTATTTATTATAGGCGGAGCAGGAATTTTAGATGTTTCATTTGCAAAAGGTAAGCCAATAGTAAACGCACACCCGGGTATTATTCCATTATCACGAGGCTTAGATTCTTTTAAATGGGCTATTTTAAAAAACGACCCTGTTGGAAACACAATTCATCTTATTGACTCTGAAGTTGATAAGGGTGAACTGATTTGCATAAAAGAAACTCCAATATTCCCTGATGATAACATTCAAACATTAGCCCGAAGGCACTATGATTTGGAAATAGATATGCTTTCAAACATATTGGATTTTCTGCATTTAAAAGTTTCTCCTGATAAAGAAGAAAAACCAGCCACCCGTAGAATGAATAGGGAAGATGAGAGAATCATGCTAGACAATTTCGAAAACTGGAAAAAACGAATGAACTCTAAAAAATCTATTTAAAATTAATTAATAGGAATTTGATAAATTCACCATTTGGAAGTTATAAGTTGAAGTATCAATGAAAAGATTCTTATGATAATTGTATAATGAAAGTTAAAGCTCAATTCATTAAAATTCTCTTGGCCTACATTGCACTAACTAATGTAGTAATTTCTCAGAATAGCAATTGGCCTCAGTGGAGGGGTCTTAAGCACAATGGAATTGCCAACAACGATCAAAACCCTCCCGTTAAGTTCAATACGAAAGATAATATTATATGGTCTTCAAAAATTCCAGGAAGAGGACATGGGTCACCAACAATATATGAGAGTAAAATTTTTCTAGTGACCGCAGACGAAACTGCTAAAACACAAAAACTGTTATGCCTAAGCAGAGATACTGGTAAAATTATATGGTCTAAAGAAGTTCACAAAGGGGGATTTCCCGAGAAATCTAATAAAAAAGCCAGCCAAGCATCCTGCACCCCAGCGACCGATGGCAAACTAGTTTATATTAATTTTTTACATAACGGTGCAGTATATACAACCGCCTACGACTTCAAAGGTAATAAAATTTGGCAACAAAAAATCAGTGACTACATATTGCATCAAGGGTTTTCAACTTCTCCAGCAATTTACCAATCTCTATTAATTGTGTCCGCCGACAATAAAGGTGGAGGTGCAATTTGCGGACTCAATAAGTCTAATGGGGAAATAATCTGGAAAGTTAATCGACCCAAAAAACCAAATTACGCATCACCAATAATATTTAAAATTAAGGAGCGAGATGAACTCATTTTTCAAGGGTGTGATCTCGTCACAAGTCTCGATCCATTAACTGGTAAAAAGTTGTGGGAAACTTCAGGGTCAACAACTGAGTGCGTCAGCTCTATAGTTACTGATGGTGAACACGTTTTCACTAGTGGAGGCTATCCAAAAAACCATGTTGCAGCTATAAAGGCTGATGGCTCTGGAGAGGTTGTATGGGAAAACATAAGTCGAGTCTATGTAACATCAATGATTGTGAAAAATGGTCATATTTTTGCCGTTATGGATAATGGAAATGCAATGTGCTGGAACTCTAAAACAGGCAAAAATATGTGGAGAGAACGATTGAATCGAGCAAGTAGCGCTTCGCCTGTCTTAGTAAAGGATAGAATCTACGCAGTAGATGAATTCGGAAACTTTTCTGTTTTTTCAGCAAACCCTAAAAAATTTAAAATTTTAGCAAAAAATAAAATTGGTGATCAGGTCTACTCAACGCCAGTCATTTGTGATAGCAAGATATTCATAAGAGCTGCAGAATTTGTTAATGATAAAAGACAAGAAATTCTTTATTGTATCGGCAACAAAAAGGACATCAAATAACTAAGAAATTATTTGCTCTACTACCCTTCCATGTACATCCGTTAAGCGGTAATCCCGGCCTTGAAAATTAAAAGTAAAATCTTCATGATCAACTCCCATCAAGTGCATAATAGTTGCATTTAAATCATGAACGTGAACTGGATCTTTTGTAACATTATAACAAAAATCGTCAGTGGCCCCATGGACGTGACCGCCTTTGACCCCACCTCCAGCCATCATCATAGTAAAACACTTCGGGTGATGATCCCTGCCTCCATTCTTCTCGGGTGATTGAGCATAAACTGTACGACCAAATTCACCGCCCCAAACTATTAAAGTATCCTCCAAAAGGCCACGCTGCTTTAAGTCAGCAATCAAACCTGCGGTTGGCTTATCGGTATCTCTACACTGTCTTGGAAGGTCTTGTGAAAGTTTAAAATGATGATCCCAACCCATATGAAACAACTGCACAAAGTTAACACCCCTCTCAGCGAGACGCCTTGCTAAAAGACAATTCGCAGCATAAGATCCGGGCCGATTCACATCCGAGCCATAAAGTTTAAGAATATTTTCGGGTTCTTCGGAAACTTTAACTAGATCAGGAACACTCGTTTGCATCCTAAATGCCATCTCATATTGCGAAATCCTGGAGTTTATTTCTGGATCGCCAATAACAATCGATCTTTGATCATTGAGCTGATTTAAATCATCTAAAATATCACGCCTCATATGACTATTTATTCCCGGGGGATTAGATAAAAAATAAACAGGATCTCCAGTGCTTCTAAGTTTAACGCCAGAATGTTCAGTAGGCAAAAAACCAGATGCCCATAAACGACTGTATAGAGGCTGCGCATCTGATGAACTACCCCTAGAAGTTAAAACAATATAACTAGGCAAATTTTTGTTTACAGAGCCGAGACCATAAGAGAACCATGAACCTATACTAGGCCGCCCTGCTAACTGCGAACCCGTCTGAAAAAAAGTTATCGCTGGATCATGGTTAATGGCCTCTGTTTGTAATGACCGAATCAAGCATATATCATCAGACATAGCACCTATATTGGGAATTAATTCACTAAAAGCAGTTCCACTCTTTCCATATCGATTAAAGGCATAACTTGTAGGATGAACGGGCAATGATTTTTGGGTCGAAGTCATCGTTGTTATCCTTTGACCCATCCTTACAGAATCAGGCAGCTCTTTACCTCGATGCTTCTCAAGAGCAACTTTAGGATCAAATAAATCAATCTGTGATGGCCCTCCAGACTGAAAAAGATAAATAACACGTTTCGCTTTGGCCACATGATTCAAAAACGAACTACCTTGAGACTCTTGAGAAAAAATACTGCCCAAGGCTGTTAATCCAATTCCATGAGCAGAACCTGATAAAAAAGCTCTACGGTTAAGGCGATCCAAGGACTCAAGTTCTCTCATCATTTATTCACCACTTCATCTAAATTCAAAAGGACATTAGCAACAGTAGTCATGGATGCTAATTTAACAGGATCTATTAAAGGAGAAACATTTGATTCTCCCACTTTCAATAATGCTAAGGCCTCATCCGGGTTATCTTTATAATATTCTAATCTTCTCTCATAACCTTTAAGTAGTAGATTAATTTCAAAATCCTTAGGCTTCCTTGAAGTTATTCGCCGAAATCCCCATTGAATTTGTTCTTTAGTTTTCTCATTAACAGTTATCATTTTTTCTCCAAACTTTTTTGCAGCTTCCACATATGTAATACTATTGAGTAAAGACAATGCTTGGAGGGGAGTATTGGACCTTGACCTTTTGACACTACAAACTTCTCTACTTGGCATATCAAAAATAGCCATGCTTGGATTCGGAACTGTTCTTCTAATCCTTGAATATAAACTCCTCCGGTAAAGTTTATCTCCATGATCTTGAACAAATTTTCCTCTCTTCTCAATCTCCCTCCATAGGCCACTTGGTTGATAAACCCAATAGCTTGGACCTCCTACCTTATCTATAAGAAGACCCGCAACAGATAAAGCCTGATCTCGAACCATCTCTGATTCAAGTCGTTGCCTTGGACCTCTACTTAAAAATCGATTATTTGGATCCAATTGTAACGTTTTTGAATCTACTGCGTGCTTCTGGCGATAAGTAGCACTTGTTAGAATTTGCTCTATCAGCCTTTTAATATTCCATCCATTTTGTACAAAATCATTTGATAGCCAATCAAGCAACTTAGGGTGTGAAGGCAAATCGGACCGCACTCCTAGATTTTCAGTACTTAAAACAATTCCGTTACCAAAGAAAATTGCCCAAATACGATTAACTATGACACGTGATGTTAACGGGTGATCCCCATTAACAAGCCACTTTGCCAAACTCAAACGATCTGGATAAGACTTTTTATTATTTGTTAACAATGAAGATGGAAGGCTAGGAAAAACTTCTTCACCTTTGGTGTCATATTGCCCACGTTCTAATATATATGCCTTTCTTCTCTTCGGCATATTCCTCATTATCATAACGTAAGGATAAGAGGCGTCTATCTTTGCTATTTCTCGTTCCTGAGCTGATTTATCTTTGTATTCA
>CABXDI010000006.1 GCA_902510815.1 uncultured Verrucomicrobiota bacterium
TCTACCAAACAATGGCTAGCTTATCTTAGTCATTTTGCTGTACACACTCCTTTGCAGGCTAAAGAAACGGACATACAGAAATTCGAAAAGAAAACTGCCGGCAAATTGCATGATCATGTAATTATGGCAGGCATGATTAAAGCCGTTGACGATGGAATCGGTAAAATTATTAACACTCTAAGTGAATTAAAAATCAAAGAAAACACAATTATCATTTTCTATTCTGATAATGGTGGGTATGGGCCAGCTACATCAATGCATCCACTCAAAGGATATAAGGGCACATATTATGAGGGTGGCATCAGAGTCCCATTCTTTGTAAATTGGCCAGATGTCGTAGCCTCTAAAACTCGTTGCTCAACACCCATTACAGGTGTTGATATTTATCCTACAATCTGTGAAATGATAATGGGTGAGGATTATGAAAATCAAAAAGGCGACGGAATAAGCATCGTTCCCTTATTGAAAGGTAATAACATAAAGGAGAGAGAGCTTTACTGGCATTTCCCGGCATACCTACAAAGTTATCTAAGGGCAGACGAGCAACCAGATCCTCTATTCAGAGCTCGTCCTTGTAGTGTCATTAGAAAAGGAAAATGGAAATTGATAGAATATTTTGAAAACAATAATGTCGAACTATTCGATCTTAACAATGACATAGGAGAAAAAAATAATTTATCGCAACTTAGACCTGAGATTACCAAATCATTAAAAAAACAGTTGGCTATGTGGAGAAAAAACACAAAAGCGGCAGTGCCAGTTAAGAAAAACCCTAATTATGATGCTGAAGCAGAACGCCAAGCAATAATTGAATTCAGTAAAAAATATAATTAATTATCCCTTTCAATTTGTGAGCACTCATAGAGGATCAGATGCAAATTATTCCAAATACTCTTAATCTCCTCCTTACGGAGTTTGTTTCGATATTGATTCTTTGCTCCAACATAACATCTCTTGCTGAAGACAACTCAATACCAATTGAAAGGGAAACAAAAACCGTTCAAATTATAAAGAGTTCACTACCATCAGTAGCTGCTATTCAAACATTTAAGGAATCAGGAACAAAAGGGATCTACAACATACAAGCCGGCAGTGCTTCCGTCATTCATGAAGACGGCTATCTTTTAACAAATGAGCATGTCGTCAGCGAAATCATTCAGGGAAATGCAACACTTTACGGTGATTCTCCAAAAAGCTTCGAAGTTATAGCCACTATGGCATCCGAAGATCTTGCTATAATAAAAATAAACTCTGAAAAAAAACTTCCTAAAATCCCTATAGGCAGAAGCAACGATTTACTTTTAGGTGAACCAGTAATCACTATAGGTAATCCAGGAGGACTAAATCATTCAGTATCAAAAGGGATCATAAGCGGTTTAAATCGTTCAACTTCAACTGGCGCTGCCTTTCTTCCTTGGATGATCCAAACAAGTGCTGCTGTTAGTGGTGGTAATTCTGGAGGCCCCTTGATTAATGCATTAGGGCACCAAATTGGCACAATAACTTCTAAACAAATGGGTTCAGAAAACATCAACTTTGCTATAGCCATGGACCGAGTTCGTGAGGTGCTACCTACTCTACTATCTCAAGAATTACGATATGGATACTGGCTTGGAATTAAAATAGATATGTATGCAGAAAATGCAAAAGTGCAGTCGGTTGATGAACGATCCCCTGCCCAAATTTCAGGAATTATTCCTGGCGATGTAATCAAATCTATTAATGATCAACAGATTTCCAATGCCTTCGATTTTCAATTTGAGATTATTGGCCTTAGCCCCATGCAAAAAATTGCTCTAAAAATCTCACGCGGAAATAAGATCTTAGATATAGATATTACGGTTGGTGAATTAGAATTACTTAAACCCTCACCTGAGCAAAATCTAAAGAAGGGACTAACTTACAAACTATTTAAGGGGGAATGGAGCAAACTTCCGGAATTCTCTTCTTTGAACCCTATCAAAAGTGGCTCCGTTAAAACACCATCTGCTGAAATGGCAGAGGGCGAAATCGCCGACCAATACGCACTAAGCTTTGATGGTTATCTTGAAATTAAAGAAGAAGGTTTTTACACATTCAGTTTATCCTCAGATGATGGGAGCCAATTCATAATAGGCGAGAAACTGTTAATTAATAATGATGGACTGCATTCATTTATGGCAATTGAAGGTAGAATAAGGTTACCAAAAGGAACATTTCCAATCAGAGTCACTTTTTTCGAAAATAGTGGAGATCAAAAGCTAGAGTTACGCTATCAAGGACCCGGAATAAAAATGCAACCCATACCGGAAGATGTCTTTTTCCAAAAAAATTAACCCAAATCAATGAATAAAAAACTTAACATCGCAATCATTGGCCACCGTTTCATGGGAAGAGCGCATTCTAATGGTTGGAAACAGGCATCTAACTTTTTTACTTTGGAGGCAGAACCTATTCTTAAAGTTGCTTGCGGAAGGGATGAGCAAGAATTAAGAAAATTTGCAACTAATTGGTCTTGGGAAGAAATTAGCACTGATTGGGAATCCGTTTTTGAACGTGAAGACATTGATATTATAGATATAGCAACCCCAACTCACCTGCACCATGAGATGGCAATTAAAGCAGCTAATTGCGGAAAACATATTTTTTGCGAAAAACCATTCGCTCTTAATCTAAAACAAGCTGAATCAATGTTAGCGGCTGCAGAGTCTGCGAACATCATCCACTACCTTAACCACAACTACAGACGGTGCCCTGCAATAGTTCTGGCAAAAAAAATGATAACAGAAGGAAAACTAGGAAAAATTTATCATTTGCGCAGCGCTTATCAACAGGACTGGTTGGCTAATCCTGATGCCCAAATAGGGTGGCAGCTTGACAGCGAGCTCTCTGGCGGAGGTCCTCATATCGACCTAGGGTCTCATTGCATTGATCTAGCTCATTATCTAGTTGGCAAAATATCATCTATTTCATGCCTTCAGGCTCATTTTGTAAAAGAGCGAACAAATTCAAATAACATTAAACAACAAATCAATGTTGATGATGCTTCAATAATGAGTGTTGAGTTTGATAATGGTGCAGTGGGCTCTTTCGAGTGCACTCGCTATGCAAGTGGAAGAAAAAATAGAAATTATTTTGAAATCAATGGATCTGAAGGAAGCCTAGTATTTGACCTCGAAAAAATGAATGAGCTTGAGTATTTCTCTAGCAATGACCCTGCACAAGAGCAAGGCTTTAGGAAAATCATCGTCACCGAACCTGATCATGATTACGCGAAGAACTGGTGGCCACCGGGCCACATCATTGGGTACGAACATACTTTTGTACATTCTGCTGCTGATTTTATTAATTCAATAATTGCTAACAAATCAATTACTCCAAACTTTCAAGATGGTGTGAATTGTATGCGAGTACTAGATGCCGGAAATTTATCTGCTAACACCGGACAGAGAGTGCCCATAACGCATTAACCTTTATTTTTCTCTCTTAGCTGCCGATACTTAACTTTATATTTTTCGTATAGTCGCGTCTGCTTATTTGAAAGTCCTATAGGCTTCCCTTTGATGTAAGCCATTTTCACATTACTCGTCACCTCTAGTGGATCATTTGTACAGACAATCAATGTCGCATCCTTACCTATTTCCAATGAACCTAGACGATCTGCAACTCCAAGAATCTTGGCTGGGTATAAAGTCACAGACCTAAGTGCCTCATCTTTCGGTAAACCATAAGCAGCCGCTCTAGCTGCCTCGTAAGGAAGATTTCTTTCATGAGGCGCATCCATTGAACCTCCTGGACCAGCAATACAAAACTGAACACCTCCCTCATAAAGCTTTAAAGGGTTAACCATGGGAGTATCGTATTCTTCCCACCTTCGTGATGGAAGAGCATTAACTGGACTGATTATCACAGGCACAGAGTGCTTTTTTAATAAAGGTATCGTTCTCCAAGCATCAGCTCCACCAACGATTACAATTCTAATGTTTTGTTCTACTGCAAAATTTACTGCACTACGAATACCAGAAAGTTTATTAACATGTACATATATAGGCACGTCTCCTTTTAATACAGGCCCCATCGAATCCCATCTCAAATCAATTTTATCAGGCCGAATTTTGTCTTTCTTTGCTTTGTGGTAAGCCTTCGCCCTAAGAAAACTTTCCTTTATCTTCTTTAGTTTAGATATTGCAGACTTTTGCCTTTTTTGAATTTCTTCTTTTTGCTTTTTGTTCGTTCCCCTTTCCGGATTTGGCACTAAAGGCCACTTCATGTGCATACCTACAGCACTTTTGAAAACCATTTCCTCCCATGTCCAACCATCAAGACTCATTAAAGCAGATTTTCCTGAAATTAGCCCGTTACCTTGCGGAACACTTAATGCATGTAATACACCATTACTTCTAGTAACGGGAAAAAGCTCACTGTCTGGATTTACGGCTACCTCAGCTCTAACGTTTGGATTAATATCTCCAGTCTCAATCATATCACGAGTAGCTCTAACCGCCCTAATTTCAGTAAGCCCAAGTACAGAATTTGCTGAAATCATGCCGGGGTATAAATGCAAGCCCTTACACTCAACCACCTGAACACCCTCTACTTTATCTTTAGGTAAAAACTTTGGAACTTTAAAAAGGTTCTTAATCACACTGCCTTCAATCAGGAGGTCACCTTTAAATGCCTCAGAACTCACTGGATGAATCGTTCCTCCCTTAAATAAAATCGGCCTATTGGGTAAAATTGAAGGCACATTCTCATTAGCCTCTAATGGGATAAAACTAATTATTGATAATAAGAAAATATATATTCTAGCACTCATTGTTAATTACTTGCAGCATCCATTAGTCGTACAGGTATGAAGACTTTGGCCGTTATGATAAAGTTTTCTAAAAATTGTAGTGCATTGGCTCTGGGTAACAGGAATCCATCTTGGTATCTGCTTTTTAAAAGTAATTTTCTCATTTTCTTGGTCCTCTATACTTTTAGATTTCTTACCTAAGCCATCACCTAACCGCTCATTCATTACAATACCAATCAACCGGTTTCTTTCATTGTTAGTACTTTGCCTCAACTCTTGATCTAAATTAATGTCAAAATACTTAATGCCATCAATCCAAGTCTGCTCAGCTTTACTATAAGTTGATAGGGGCGGGCCGTTCCATATCACTAAATCAGCATCTTTTCCTCGTTCAATAGAACCAACACGTTCATCAATTCGAAGTTGTTTAGCAGGATTAATTGTCACAAACTTCAATGCCTCCATCTCGGACATACCTCCATATTTAACGGCTTTGGCTGCCTCAACATTCATTCTGCATGCAAGCTCACTACTATCAGAATTAAAAGATGTAATAACGCCCATCTCTTGCATTAGGGCACCGTTAAAAGGAATAGCATCATACACCTCAAATTTATAAGCCCACCAATCACTAAATGTTGAACCTCCTGCACCTATTTCTGCTATGGCATCTGCTACCTTGTATCCCTCAAGAACATGCTGAAAAGTACCGACAGTAAAACCAAATTCTTGAGCTAATCTGACAAACATCAATATTTCATCCTGCCTATATGAATGTATGTGAACTATTCGTTCACCATTTAAAATCTCCAACAGGCCCTCTTTTCTATAATCTTTTCTGTGCAGCAAATTATTTTTAGCAGCATTTAGTTTTTCCGATTCATATTCTCTAGCTGCAATAAATGAATCCTTCATTATCTGCTCAACACCCATCCTTGTTTGTGGGTACCTAGTATTTTTATTATCCCCCCAATTCGACTGTTTAACATTTTCCCCAAGAGCAAACTTTACCCCAGGCTTTGCCCCCTTAAACTTAAGCCCTTCTGGACCAGAACCCCACCTTAACTTAATAACTTGATTCTGTCCTCCCATCGGGTTGGCAGATCCATGAAGGAGGTTTGCCGTTGTTAACCCTCCACCCAATTGTCTGTAAAGCGAAATGTCTGTCGGATCAATTGAATCAGATATTCTAACTTCAACAGTAACAGAATGAGTACCTTCATTAACCCCTCTACTTATAGCACTATGAGAATGACAGTCTATAAGACCTGGAGTTAAATGTTTACCATCAAGATCTATTACTCGAACCCCTTCTGTTACAGCCAAATCATTAGAAACTTCTTTAATCTTACCTCCTTCGATTAAAACAGATCCATTTTTTATTACACCTAATGGTCCACTAGTCCAAACCGTTCCATTTTTAAATAGTACCTTATCTGAAACTCTTTGAACTCTTTCTACTCCATAAGCTCCAGCTGGATAATGAGAAAATTTAAGATCCGGCAACAACCCTTTTATCTCTTTATGCTTGGGTTCATTATCAATAATTTGAGCAACTCTTTTAGCATTCCACCAAAAAGTTTTTCCTGTTGCAGTAACCGCCACACCATTCATTGAACCCTCTTCAGGACTAAATGATGCTGACATCCTTGTCACACCTTGACCTTCTCCAAATAATTTTGATGGAGGAAAAAGTAAAAATCTATCATTGTTCCAATGAGCAGAAAACTCCAAATTTTCATCACTCTTTATTTTTACCTTTTTCCCTTTCGGAATCTCCCACCTCAAGGGTTTATCATTACCAGGAAATGTGAATTCCCACTGCCCTTCGACATTTGGCAATCCATCACTTTCATTCAAGTATGGGACACCTTCGACCCAAGTAGCTTTTATTTTAGAATCCTTATTTCTAAAAAGGTCTCCGTCAGCTATGACAATGTTAGCAATCGCACCCTCTCTTAGTGCACCTAAACTACGCTCCATCCCTAAATAATTAGCTGGAATTGTAGTAAGTGATTTCAAGGCAATCCCTGGATCCAGGCCTCTTTTTACTGCTGTTCTTACTCTATCCCAAAATTGAGTTTCAGGATTATCTAGTTTAGCTGATGAAAGAGAAAAGGAGACACCCTCCTTTGCAAGGTAGGCCAGACTTGAAGGAGCAAATTCCCAATGCTGAAGCTCTTCTAGCGAATACTCCATCGCCTCTACAGGGTCGTCCACTGAGGGCAAGCCAGGAAAGTTAAGAGGTAAAATTAAAGGGGAGCCTATTTTTTTTAAAACATCCAACCTCCGATATTCTCTTCCATTACCAACAACCCTCGCGTCTAATCCAAATTCATTCTTCAAGGAATGAATTCGATCATAATCAAGTTCATCTCTCGTAATAAAAAAGAATCGCCCTCCATGATCAAAACTTTTAAGGGCTCTATTATAAGATGGCCTTTTGATTATTGAAGGAGAGTCCGCACTCTTTTTAGAGAGAGCTTGATACCACTTTGAATCAGATAACACCTGCCTTACAAGTGCTAATGATCCCATCAGAGAGGATGGATATCCACCTTGACCATGATCAAAATCTAAAACTTGGCCAGTATCGGAACTCAAAATTTGCTCTCCTTCTTTACCATCCCTAAGAAGAATTGTTGAACTTTCACCTCGGAATATTCCTTTATCAGCAACAACATGGATTACGCAAAAACCTATTTTCCTCATGGATTCATATTTTTCATCATCCAGCTTTAAATAGGATGCGACTTTCCGGTCTGGCATTACACTTGAATTCCAATGAGATGATTCAAAACCCTCAGCCAAAGCGGTCTCCATACAACTCTCAATAAAACCAGGGTAAATTCTTTTTCCTGTGACATCCCAAACTCGAGCGTCTTCAGGTATTTTGATTTTTTCACCAACTAAATCAATTAGGCCATCCCTAATAACAATCGTTCCCTCGTATTCATTTTCAGGAGTAACAATTACACCTCCAACCAGAGCATGTATCTGAGGATTTTTTTTATTTATTCCCTCAACAGGAGAAACATTCACCTGCCCCAAAGACCAAGATAGTAAAATAAAGAATAAAAAAAGGGTCAATTTCATCTGCTATGCAAAAATTCTATAAATGCGATTAAATTATACAAACAAAGTTCTTTATAGAAATAACAATTCAGGGCAAATTATATGAAATTAATAACTTGAAAATTCTATTCTCAAAAATAGATGCTTAATATGAAAAAAATTCTAAAATTTCTAAAAACTTCATTTATAGCCATACCTTTTAGTTTATTATGCTCGAATATAAAAGCATCTGAAAACCCAAAAGTAGGTGACACCGCACCTACTGCCACTCTATCTGATGAAAATGGGAAGCCTCTTAATTTAGAAGAGTCTTTTAAACAAGGTACAACCTTACTTTTCTTCTATCCTAAAGCCAACACAGGAGGATGAACTATTCAAGCCTGCAGTTTGCGGGACAGTTTTAAAATCTTAAAAGAAAAAAAGGTTCAAGTCATTGGTATTAGTATGGATAAAATTGAAGACCAAAAGAAATTCAAAGATAAAAATAATTTACCTTTCCCCCTACTTTCAGATAGTGATGGAAAGCTCGTTAAAGCTTACGGAGTAAAAAAGTTCACCCCCAAAATTTCTGGCCGAGAAAGCTTTATAATTCATAATGGGAAAATTGCATGGTTAGACCGCAAAGCATCACCCAAAAGTCACACCTCCAAGGTATTAGAAGCGCTAAAAAATCTTAAAGAAGATAATCTCTGAGTTACTTTTTAACCTCACCCTGAGGAACACCATCAATAATAATATTTTTTTTAACCGAGTCTGGAAGTGATTCTAATGCAAGGGCTTTTCCTTTTTCGACCAAATCTGGTCTAAGTGATTCTGGAAATTTTTGTGGACCCTTTGCAAATAGCATCACCATAACAATCGCTGTAATACACGCACCTAACAAAAAGTAAAACCACCCAGGTAACCCAGATTTGGAAGGAACCTGAAATTGCTGCTCTTGTGGAGGCATCATTTGATTTTGATAATTTACATATTGCGGCTGTTGATAATACCCCTGTTGTTGTTGCATAGTCGGGTAAGCTTGCGGAGGATATGGCTGATTATATTGACCAGCTTGGGCTAAAGGAAGAGCTTGAGGAGTTTGATTTATATCTCGAACTTGAGCCTCTGGCTGCTGAACCACTGGCTGCTGAACCACTGGCTGCTGAACCACTGGCTGCTGAACATTTTGTAAACTTTCCTGCCCTGAAGCATAATCTTGCGATATTTGATTTACTATGGAATCTTCAAGATTATCTTCTTGAGAATTTACGATCTCTTCATTGATCCTATCTGCATTTTCTACTTGCTCATAAGCTTCCTTCATCCAGTTATTTTCATCTTGCTGAGGCAACTCACCAATAACTTCTTCCTCTATAGGTGGAGGAGTCATCGCCACGACTTTCACTGGCTCCTCAACTTCTGAATCAACATTATCAGACTGCGGCATGGATTCAGGCGCAGAGTCAGGCTGAATATTTTCATTACTAGGAAGGACATTCTGCAAATCATCTCCATTTTTCGATGAATCTTGAGTATTTCCAGTGACAAGGTTAAGCTTTGATTCTTTAGCTTCTGAAGAAGAGTCCTCCTGCGGTACAAGAAGTCGATTAGAAGATTTCTCTTTTCCTGAATCAGGTATAACAAACTTCGGCTTCTTAGACTTCTCTTCCTCGGACATAATTTATATAATTAAACTGTGACTAATAACTCTTCTAATTATATAATTACAAATGATTTATAAATAATTAAGAAGACCGTTTCATTATTCAAAATAACTCTTCCATTTGAACAACGAATAACCTTCCCCCAAGCCTCCTATTTCATCGAGAAGTTCATTAACCTTAATCCTCCATTCATTCAGATTAGGCGCATCTGGCTTAGAGGCACTGCCTGGGAAAATCAAATAAGATACCTTTAAATCACTGACAGGCCTACTATACGAAGTAGCCTTGGAATTTAGTTTCTTAGCCAACCTAAGAGAAGCCTCTCCTATTTTCCAAGTCGGACCAGTGTCTCCGATTATTGCAGGATAAATCCCTTCTTTATAAATCACCGCAACGTAATCCCCTACGTTAGGAGCATACTCATTTTGTTCTTTGTATGACCTCATCCATGATGGAATAACAATGAAAGGGTCAGCTCTAGCAATCAGGAAACTCCTCGCTTTCATATCAACAATTTCTCTTTTCAACTTGGAAACATTTTCCTTAATTTTTGCTTTTTCCGATGACCTAAGGTTATTATCAGATAGACTCTTTTCCTCATCACTAAGTTTTTTCTCCCATCTCTTAAGGAGAGGGTTTGGAATGTTGGTTTTCTTCTTCCACCCATAACTAGTAAAAGGCTGATAATTTGTAGATTCTGCAATATACTTATCATATTCAGGCATACGATCTCCATCTGACCCATCTGAAACAACATCCATATCACTTTGTACAAACAAAACTTTCCGACCAGATTTGGGATGCTTCATTTCCAAGATCGTCTCACAATCATAAAAATTGTGTTTATCAGGAATAGCATTCAGACGAGTAAGATATTGCTGAACACGTTTAGATTTAATATCATACAATTTATAGTAGAATCCTGAGACTTTAGAAACAGACAGCAAATCACTTAAACTAGGAATAATGTTTACTATTAAGGGACTCACTTTTGATAACCCATTTAAATCACTAACTGGATTAGGACTATTAAGCTTTACATTAAAATCAAATATATAACTTCCATTCTGTTTCCTCTCAAAGGACGCCTCCTTACCTTGCTTGAATTCAAGCTTCGTATTAGATTCCACTCCACTCCATAAACGAGCAGTATCAATTCGCTTATAATTTACATGTTTTTCCGGCAAAGGGTCTCGTACAATAACCTTTTTTATTATTTCTTTTTGCTTTGTACTAACATCGTTAGATTTATTTTCCTGAGATACTGAATTAAGTTTCGGCGGTCCCGAAACGAACAAATAAGTAACTATAACCGCTGCACCCAATAAAATTGAAGCAGTGATGAAACCTAAAATAAATGGAGCAACTCTACCCTGGTAAAAACCGGTAGTTTTTTTCATAAAAGCACCTATTACAAAAATAGAAATTTAATAAGTATTAATTCTTATGGGGCCTCAGGAACAGGCAATAGATCATCCTCATTGATTGGTGGCGGAAGAAGTGGTAATTCTTCTTCAACGTCTTTTTTTAATTCTTCAACTACTGGCTGAACTGATGGGGGTGTCTCTATCTGCTTAGGTGCATTCTCAGAAGGAACAAGAATCACCTGACCTTCTCTAATAAAGCTGCCAGTTAGACCATTTAAACTACTAATGGTCGCAATACTTGTTTTGTAATCTCTAGCAATTTTCCAAAGACTATCTCCTTTAACAATTTTATAATCCATTGTTGGAATATCTTTTACATCAGGAACAATCTTCTTCTCTGAACGAGCAATTGGCTCTGCAAAATCAGCATTCAACGGATGAACCTCATTACTGTTTTTATCCTCAAACCCTATCACTGAAACATTATTACTCTTACAGCTTACAACAGATATAATACTGACAAGCAATAGAGCAAATTTAACAACAGTTAATTCCTCTAATCTTTTTATTAAACTCTTCATAAAATACATAATGCATATTTTGATCCAAAAGGAAAACTAATAAGTTGTATTATTGATCAGAAAAAACCCGGTCTGCAGACTCTTTCTCAAATTTAATTTTATCTTTATATTCAGGCAAATAAAAGGCCTCTAAGTTGACAAAAAAGGACCACGTAAATGACTCAGCTCTACCATTAGATGGGTCAACGAATGATAAATAAACTGAATGCCTCTTAACCCTGAGTCTTCTAGTAGCTTGCCATTTAAGAATACCAGTCAATTCATCAAACTCTGTGGGAACACTCCCAAAACCTGTTACTTTCATTACAATCTCTTTCGAGTCAATATTTTCGTATTCTGATAAATCAACACGAATTACAGGTAACCGGTTAACAATTTCAGCTTTAGGCAAAGGCCAAACCCTAGGAATCTTAGAAGGTTTACTTGATCCCTGAACCTCAGAAATTCTACCTCCTCCTCCAAAACTAGTCCCCGCTTTCCAGTTAATATCATTATTCCCATGAATGATATATCGCGGTAATTCAAATATTGAACTCTTATAATTAGCTTTCGCTCCATTAACAGTTACCGCTGAAACGTAACCAGCGGCCTCTACTTCATTGGCAAGAAAATCACTGTATTCTCCATAAGGATAAGCAAACGAAGAAACTGTCGTTCCAAACTTTTCTTCGAGTGAAACTTTCGAGCCTTTAATCTCTTTAATAAGCCAATTATTATAACTTAGATCATCTTTAAAATTACGCTTAGCTCTCACTAAAAAATCATGAGAAACACTATGACTTCCTAATTCTCCGCCAGAAGCTAGCAATTCTTTAACCTCTGAACTATTCAAAGTTCTTCCACTGCCTCCTAAAAAGTCTGTATATAAATAAAATGTGAATGGATAATTAAATTCTCTCAAGATAGGTAATGCATTGTCATATAAATCATCGTAACCATCATCTACAGTAATTATTACACACATTTCAGGAATGGGTTCTTCATTACTTTTCCACTTCAAAAAATCCTTAAATGAAATCACTTTAACACCCGCATCGCTAAGAGCCTGCATTTGGGACCTAAATTTCCCAACTGATATACGCATTTCCGATGGGCTACCCTTATCTGATATTTGATGATAACCAAGAATAGTTACTCTTGAAGATTTATCGATAATAGGAGCAGGAGGAACAATAGGCAAAGTCATAGGTTTTGGCTCTAGATCTACTTCTTCCAAATCCTCCTCTATTAGAATATTATCTACTCCTGTCTCAGGTTCAGGCCGATCGCAGCCCAATGATAATAGGATTAATAAAAAAACAAGGCATGGGAAAATTTTATAACTTCTTTTTTCCACCTTCATCAATTTGCACAAGCCGTTGTAATTCATATTAATGCATCATTTATAGAAAACTAAGATTTATCAATTATCTCACTCAGTTAACCGAAAAAATGATAAATTAAGATAAAACGAATAGACATTACAACCACTATATGTTGATTTACTATTAAAAAAAGGTCTATATGTTGTGGTTATTGCTTTTGGATTGTTATCCAGTATCGCTTTGTCATAAAATCCTTAAAACTTAAATATTTAATTTTTTCAAATAAAAATAATGCGTTTAAAATCCCTTAAACTCCATGGGTTTAAATCTTTTGCAAACCGGACAGAATTTGAATTTCATCCAGGCGTTACTGGGGTCGTTGGACCAAATGGGTGTGGAAAATCCAATGTCGTCGATGCTATCCGTTGGGTCTTGGGAGAAACTTCCGCTAAAGCTCTCCGAGGCGGGGAAATGGCAGATGTAATTTTCAATGGAACTGATAAGAGAAAGCCAGTTGGAATGGCAGAAGTTACTCTTACATTAACTGATTGCGAGGAAGCACTAGGGATAGAATATAACGAAGTAGCCCTAACTAGACGCGTATTCAGAGATGGGAAGTCCGAGTACAGATTAAATGGAACAGTCTGCCGACTTAAAGATATCCATGAATTACTTATGGATACAGGGATTGGTCGTACAGCCTATTCAATTATGGAACAGGGCAAAATCGACCTTCTGTTAAGCTCTAAACCTGAAGACCGAAGAACTGTATTTGAAGAAGCTGCAGGCATTACAAAATTTAAATCTCAAAAAAAAGAAGCCCTTCGAAAGCTGGACTATACAGAAGCCAACCTGCTTCGAGTAAATGACATTATTGAAGAAGTTAAGAGACAAATAAATTCTCTTAACAGACAAGCTAGCAAAGCTAGACGCTATCAGGAACTTCTCGTCGATGTCAGCACATTAGATACCCACCATAGCCACAGAAAATTCGTAGAACTTGAAGCAGAAAAGAGCGAACTTAGAACATCAATCGGCTCACTCTCAAAAGAAGCGGGAAATAAACAGGAATCTATTAGAGAAAAGGAAGATAATATTGTTTCCGCAAGAAATGCACTCTCATCCCTAGACTCAGAAATAGCAAAGAGCCGCGAAAACTTAATTGGAAAACAAAATAAAATAAATTCCTCTAAGAGCAGAATAGGATTTAACGAAGAGCGCCAAGGGGAACTCAAAGAATTAATTTCCCAAAACTCTACGGACATCGATAAAACTAAGGAGACTCTTGGCAAAGAACAAACTGAACTGAATAGCAACTCAGAGGCAATAGTAAGAATCAATGAAAACATTGATAGACAAAAAAGACTTCTCAATGAACACCAAGTAAAGACCGACGAATTGAGGCAACAACGATCCTCTCTGGAACATAAACTGAAATCAACAACGGAAGCCAAGGCCAACGAGTCCGATAAATTAGCAAAAGTTCACGCTGAACTAGACTCCTTCTCAAGCATGTCAGATACTGACAATGAGAGAATTAGCCATATTTCAGGTCAAATTAGTGGAATCAGTATAGAACACAAAGAACGTCAAACCGAATTCTTTGGAATACAGGAAGAAATTTCTCTGGCATCCCAATCACTCAATGAATTCGAAGATCGTCTTGCCATTGCTCAAAAAGAAGCTCAACAATTATCAAATCAAAGAGATATACTTTCTCAAAATATAACAAAAAAACACCGTGAGTTGGCAGAAAAAGATTCGCGGTTAGAGGTTTTAAAAGCATTATTAGTTGACGGCCAAGGACTGAGTAAAGGAACTCAGTCAGTTCTTGATAAGCTTAAAAATGATACTATTGACCCTAAATCGTTTGGTCTTTTGAGCTCATTTATTGATGTTGATATCGATTATATTCCCGCCATTGAGGCTGCTCTAGGACATCACCTTCAGTCTATCCTGGTTAGTAACGAAACAATTGCTGAAAAAGCTATTCAAACGTTAACCAATGAAAGACTAGGGCGAGCCTGCATAGTACCTGAAAACTTCATTCATTCTCCGCAAGACCGTCAACTGATGACTCTCCCTGACGGAGTAGAAGCTTGGGCAATAGACAAGGTTCGTTCAACTGAATCAGTCAGATCTTTATTGGATCAATTATTAGATAATACTTTTATCGTTAAAGATTTTGGATCTGCCATACGTTTAAGAAAAGAGTTTCCTGATTACAGCTTTACAACATTAGATGGAAATTTCATTAGTGCTGCTGGATTCATTAGTGGAGGAGCTGGCGAAGCAGGTGAAGCCAGTTCATTACTATCAAGATTAAATGAAATAAAGGACTTAGAATCGGAAACAGCTTCCCTTAAAGAAAATCTAAGCAGCGAGGAAAATCAACTTAATGACCTTAAAACACAGGTTGAGTCAGCAATTAAAAAAGTTGATAATTGTAACACTCAGATGCAATCAGCTGCGGTCAACCACTCCACTCTTGAAGGTAAAAAAACACTCCTAAAAAGAGAAAGAGAAGGACTAGAGTCAAAGCTTGAAAATATGCAGTTAGAACAAGAGGGCCTGCAGAAAAGACAAATAAACTCAGAGCAAAAACTAAAGGATTTAAGAGATTCTGAAGAGTATCTAAATAAAAGTATAGAGGAAAAGAAATTACAGATATCAGAAATTGATTCATCAGTATCTGAAGCCAAAAGCCAAGAAAGCAACTCAGTCGAACTCTTACTGGAACTTAAAACAGCTTTAGCCGTCGAAGAGAAGGCTTTCCAATCTTTACAAGAACAAAAAGCCCCAATCACTGAGAGGATGAATGAGCTAGAGTCTGCGATTTCACGAAGACAATCAGAAGTTACCTCATATACAGAACGAATTGAATTAGCAAAAATAGAAAATATTAATTTATCGAAGGAGATAGAAGATTTAAACAATCTTTGTAAAACATTAAACTTTGAGCTTGAGGAAACCATTAACCAGAGGCAGGAAAGAATCAAAAGCGTAGAAAGCGCTGAAAATAATCTAAGAGAAACTAGAGGGGAAATTGCTAAACTGAATGAGCAAAAAGGACAAGAGGAAGTAAAAATGACTCAAATTGACCTTAGAGTAGAAAGTCTCTGCTCTACCATCAGACAAAGGTATAATGTCAATTTGGAACTTTTTAGTCCTGATAGCCATAAGCTTCTTTGCTCAATTGATGATCAGAAAAAGGCTAGAAGAACCAGAGAGAAAAGAAAAGCTGCTAGAAATGAAAGCTCTGAAAACAACATTAACGAACCAGAACGTGACATTGACAACAATGAACAAATTCCAATAGAAGAAGAAACCACAATTCCTGAGGAAAATCAGCCCGACTGGTCCTTCGTTGAGCTAGTAATAGACGAACTCAAACAAAAACTTGATTCAATGGGCCCTGTCAACATTGACGCAATAGAAGAATTTGAATCATTACAAGAAAGGTATGATTTCCTCAACAAGGAGCACAACGACCTTATCAACGCCAAAGATGGACTACTCAAAGTTATTAGTAAAATAAACAGAGAAACTAGATCTCGGTTCTCTGATACTTTTGAACAGATAAGCAAGAACTTTAGTTCAGTATTTAAAGAACTCTTCGGCGATCAAGCTCGAGCTAGTTTAATAATGTTAGATGAATCTGACCCACTTGAAAGTGGAATTGATATCATAGCAAAGCCACCAGGAAAGAAACCTCAATCTATTACTCTATTATCTGGTGGAGAAAGAGCCATGACTGCTGTTGCTCTATTATTCTCAATTTACATGGTAAAACCCAGCCCGTTCTGCGTTCTTGATGAGCTCGACGCACCATTAGACGAATCTAATATTGGTAGATTTTTAAAACTACTGGACCGCTTCACTAAAGAAAGCCAATTTGTTATAGTGACACACAATAAACGTACAATGAGCCGCTGTGAAGTAATGTACGGTGTAACTCAAGAGGAATTCGGAATTAGTCAGTTAATTGGAATGAAGTTCAAAGAGAACGAAAAAACAGAAAAGAGTCTCACCTGAAATTGAAAACGATGTTGCCCTCTTATAATAGTTGGCTAATGTTTTAGATTAATTTATGGCAAATATTGCCAACCATGAAGAGGGATCTGAGAGTGATCTATCGAAAGTAGTTTTAGATACTTTTCGATGGATGATCTTAGCGCGCACTTTTGAAGATCGAATCTCTAACATATATCGATCAGGGAAAATTTTTGGAGGAGTTTACGTTGGTAAGGGACAAGAAGCATTTAGTGCTTCCATGGCAATTAATCTGGTTAAAGGTCAAGATGTTTACTCACCACTCATAAGAGATATGGCTGGAAGATCTGCCTTCGGAGAACCTCTGGTTGATGCGGCAAGGACTTATATGGGTTCGTCGAATGGACCTACCAAAGGTAGAGACGGAAACGTTCACCGAGGTAATCCCAGAGAAGGAATGCCTACAATGATATCTCATCTCGGGGCAATGATTTCGGTTGTTAGCGGTGTGCTTTTTGCAAGGCGAATTAAAGGTACACTTAACAATAGCGTAGGAGCAACGACTATTGGCGATGGAGGAACTTCAACGGGAGCCTTCCATGAAGCATTAAATTTGGCAGCTGTTGAAAAACTTCCTTTAATCGTATCAATAGCAAACAATCAATTTGCTTATTCCACACCAACCAGTAAACAATTTGCATGCCATGATCTTGTAGATAAGGCTGTGGGATACGGAGTTAATGGAATAAATGTTGATGGCACTGACTTGATAGATTGCATTCAAGGTTTCCAGTCATGTATACAAAAAGCACGCGCTGGCGAAGGACCTCAAATAGTTGTAGGAAATTTATTGCGATTATCAGGGCATGGAGAACATGATGATGCTCCTTATATTTCAGAGGAAATAAAAAAATCTAAACTAGGAATAGATTGTCTTAAAAAATCTGAAAAACGAATTCTTGATGAAGGTTGGTGCAATCAAAACGACATTGATGATATGTTCAAAAATGCCGTAAATGAAGTTAATTCTGCAATCGAAACAGCCGAATCAGAAAGCGCACCTGATCCCTATTCACATGATTGGAATGCTTATTCATCAGTAAAATTTGACCAATAATTATTAGTAATGAGCATCACTTACTTAGAAGCTATAAGAGAAGCTCAGGCTTTAGCGCTAAAAAATAGCGAGGATGTTTTTATTTACGGTCAAGACATAGGATTATTCGGCGGTGCCTTCAAATCTACAAAAGGCTTATACAATGATTACCCTAACCGCGTTATCGATTCTCCTATAAGTGAAGATGCTATGGTAGGTCTAGCTGTAGGTGCAGCAATAGAAGGGATGAGACCTATCATTGAAATGCAATTTGCAGACTTCTCTTCAGTTGGCTTTAATCAAATTGTAAACCAAGCTGCAACAATGTATTGGAGAACATCAGTTCCCTGCCCAATTACAATACGTCTACCGTCAGGAGGAACCCCAGGTAGCGGTCCTTTCCACAGCCAATGCATGGAGACTATTTATGCTCACTACCCAGGAACCATTGTAATGACCCCATCAACAGTTGAGGATGCATACTCAATGCTTCTAGAAGCAGTATCAATTGATGACCCGGTAATATTTTGTGAACACAAATATCTCTACTATCACCTCAAGGCTGAATCCCTACCTAGAAAAGCTCTACCTGCTCAAAAGGCTAGAATATTAAGACCTGGTCGCCACGCTACAATAATCGCATATAGTGCAATGGTTCATGAAGCAGTGAGCGCAGCAGAAATTCTTTCAAAGGACGGATATGAAATTGAAATTGTAGACTTAAGATGTGTTAAGCCTATCGATATAGATACGGTCCTAGGTTCCATCGCTCGTACGGGAAGAGTTCTAGCCGTTGGTGAATCATTCCCTTGGGGAGGAGTTACAGCAGAAATCATTTCCCAAATAAGCTCAGAGGGATTTAACCTTCTAGACGCTCCTCCTGCCAGATTAAACTCAATAGATACTCCCATACCTTATCATCCTGAGCTATGGCGATACCATAGGCCAACGGCCAATTCGATAGAGGAAAAAATTCGTAAACTAATTAAAGAATAATATAGATATGCGTGTTCCAATACTAATGCCCCAACTCGGAGAGTCTATAGCAGAAGCAACTGTGAGGGACATCAAAATACAAGTTGGTCAAAAGGTTAACACGGATGAGGATGTACTCGAAGTCGAAACAGAAAAAGCAATGATGGAAGTCACTACTCCTTGCGCAGGAGAGGTGCTCGAAGTCACGGCAGAGCTTGATGTAAGCTATCCAGTTGGTGCAATACTAGGCTATTTGGAAGCTGATGAGAAGAACGCTGAGCAAGTCGCCCCAACTGAAAAACCTAAAAGTTTGAATACTAAGGAAACTTCTCCCAATATTCAAAATCAACCAGAGGTTGAAGACACCATCAAAAATGATGCTATCAGCAAATTAAGTGTAACCCCAACAATCGAAGGTTTACCGGTTCCTGCTAAAGCTTCCGGTGCAAGATATATATCACCAAGACTTAGAGCCAGAATGGAAGAGCTTGGTTTAAATGCTGCAGACCTTGCAGGAATAGCCGGAAGTGGTGCCGGTGGGCGTGTAACTGTCGAAGACTTTGAGTCTTTCATGCATGATTTAGAAACAAAGAAAACAAGCCCAGCCTCTTCAATGCGAATAGCTGTAGCCGATTCGATGAGAAGAAGTTGGACCAGACCACTCGCTACTGTGGGTTCACCTGTAAGACTAGATAAGCTTTTAGCGCACCGGAAGAATTCATCACCTAAACCAGGACCAACTATTTATGCGATCAGGGCCTTAGCCCTTGCCTTATCTGAAAGAACCGCAAGCGCAGGTAGGCTCGTCGGAAATCAAATCATACATCCATCGTCAATTGATATTGGATTTGCTGTAGAAGTAGACGACGGCGTTCTCGTTCCTGTAATTAGAAAAGTCGACCAAATACCATTTAAGGATTTGGTTGGCCAGTATTCTTCTTTGGTGGATGCAGCAAAAAAGAGACGTTTACCTAAAGAGGCAAGTAATCCTCCTGGCATTGCAACAGTTACCAATTTCGGTACTTTTGGCATTGTATGGGCAACTCCTATTCCATTACCCGAGCAAAATTTGGTACTTGGTCTTGGTTTTGGCCAACAGAAACCTAATTGGAATACTGAAAAAGAGTGTTGGACACCAGTAATAGAAGCTGAACTCACCCTAAGTTTTGACCACCGAGTTCTTGATGGAGGCGGAGCAGGGAGACTTCTATCGAGGATAGCGGAACTTTTACAAAATCCTGAAGACCTCTAAACTTCCATTAGCCTAATTCTCGAGAGAATCAATTCTTGAAGCCACTTCAAAATCACTTTCCGTGATTCCGCTAACCTCGTGAGTAGTTAGGGTCAATGTGACCGTCGTATAAACAATAGAAATATCCGGATGATGATGAGCTTCTTCTGCAATTTCAGCTACATTGTTCACAAACTCAATGGCAGACATGTATTCATCAAATTCAAACGCTCTCGAAATCGAAGTTGAATTGAGATCCCATTCGGGTATTTTTTTCATGTTTTCTAGTGCAAGATCATGACTAATTGAGTTATGCATAGCGGTATTTGGGGTTATAATTTTGGGGTGTTATCTCAAAGAATTAAGTTAAAAAATTAAAACAAACAAATAAATATTCAGTAAAACTAAATGAATTTTAATGATTGATTGTTAAGTATTTCTCTTTGCATACTTGCACAGATCAAATTAATACTCTCTAAGCATAAAACTTTAGAATTATAAGTTCAAAAATTAACTCCTTTACATTAATGGGCACACTATACAACAACATCGTTGAGACGATTGGCAAAACACCTCTCGTTAAATTAAATAAGGTCACAAAAGGCATTGATGCAACTGTGGCACTTAAGTGCGAATTTTTTAACCCTCTTGGTTCAGTTAAAGACCGTATTGGAATGGCAATGATTGAAGCAGCTGAAAAAGATGGATTAATTAATTCTGATACAACTATCATTGAACCCACTAGTGGAAATACAGGAATAGCTCTCGCTTTTGTATGTGCTTCGAGAGGCTATAAACTAACTTTAACAATGCCTGAAACTATGAGTCTAGAGAGAAGGACACTTCTCGCTCTTCTCGGTGCCAATCTAGTACTCACCCCTGGACCACAAGGAATGAAGGGCGCCATTGAAAAAGCAAAAGAGCTTCTTAGTGAGAATGAAAATGCCTGGATGCCTCAACAATTTGAAAATGATGCTAATCCAGAAATTCATAGGCAAACAACAGCTCAAGAAATTTGGGATGATAGTAACGGAGAGGTTGATATTCTAGTCTCAGCTGTTGGCACAGGCGGAACTATATCTGGTTGCTGTGAAGTTATTAAACCTAAAAAACCTGAGTTTCAGGCGATCGCGGTTGAACCAGCAGATTCACCGGTTATTTCGCAGCAGATCGCAGGTGAAGAGCTCACTCCAGGTCCTCACAAAATCCAGGGTACAGGTGCAGGGTTTATACCCGGTAATTTACATTTAAATAATCCTGATTCAGGCAATGAACAAATTTCGGAATGTGTAAAAGTTTCAAATGATGATGCCTTTGCCATGGCTAGAAAAATAGCTGCCGAGGAGGGAATACTTGTCGGTATTAGCACTGGAGCTAACGTATGTGCTGCTCTAGAAATCGCCAAAAGACCTGAAAATCATGGTAAATTTATTGTCACAATAGGCTGCTCTACTGGTGAACGATACCTAAGCACTCCATTAGCAGACGAAGCCCGATCTTCGGTTGGCGCCTAACCATTACAAAAAACATTAAGCATTCAATTTCTAACTTGCCTGTATATGGAAACTAAAAAAGAAGAAATACCCTCACCCGCTCAACCGATGAACTCTCCTAGTTCACTTGAGTCCTTTCTAGACAATAATTGGAAACTTTTATTAGTTGCTTTGGTCTCAGGCATAATTTTGATAGGAGGTTATTTCTTCTACAATGCTAGTAATAATGAAAAAGCGATTACTCGAGGCGAAAATTTGATATCAGCCTCAATGGACGACGCCTCAATCAGTGACCTTGAAGGTTTTGCAACAGAAAATGAAGGCACTATTAGCGGTAATAATGCATTACTTCTTATCGCAGAAAAATACACCAGTAGCGGAACTCCTAATATCGAGAAAGCGAAAGAATATTTGGATAAATTCATAAAAACAACTGATGAAAAAAATCCATTCTATTATGAAGCAAAATTCTCTCTTGGAACTTTAAATGAGAAAACTGGTAACAACGAAGAAGCGCAAAGCTTATACAATGAAGTAGCAAAATCTAATTCAAACTCACAAGCTGCTGCCAAAATTCGTCTTGCGGATATACTTGTGAAAAACAAGGATTTTGATAAAGCTATTTCTGAATATGAATCCATTTCAATAGCTTCAGCTGGCTACATAAAAAATATTGAGACCGTCAAAGTTCCAGATACCATTGAAGCTAAAGAACGCTCATTATCCCCACCTCCCCCACTTGAACCTGAGGAAGCACCCGAGCCAAAGGCTGAAGAACCTGCACCCGAGCCAAAGGCTGAAGAACCTGCACCCGAACCAAAGGCTGAATAAATTTGATCAGACCCTTGAAAAGGATAAGAGTAACTAGAGTTCTGTTTTTTGACTAGAATTTATAAGCTGTACTAAGACCAACGCTAGCACCGCTTAAATTGAAGTTTATTTTTGAAGGCCCTGCATTAGCTGAGAAGTCTTTAGCCCAATCCATTCGAGCAAATGCATTAATAGTCCAACTACTATTAACATTTAAACTAGCAGCAGCCTGAAGAAAGGCTCCAAGGACTACACTATCACCCGAAGATAAATCGTTCCATTCTGCGATCTCTTTCGAAACCCCTTGGTCATTCGACTCTATCAGCACTTCTGAAAAATTTGATTTCCAATCAATTAGATTAACACTTGGCCCAAATCCCAGATCAAAAATAAAATCTTGAAATGCAAAGGAGGTAGTTAGCGCTGGTGAAAAAGTAAAGATAGAAAAATCAAACTCTTTTAAAATATTATTATTAAAATTAAAAGATTCACTAGAATAATCCTGAATAGATAGAACTCTTTCACTTGGAGTCGCTTCGATAAGAGCTCCTGGGTCAGCAAATGCACCAGCATGTGGAGGGTCGGGAGGAATTGTTCCAAGCAGATTATAAGTGTCCTTTATTATCGATTGGCTAACATCTGTCATTCTGTTCGCTGAAAAATTTGAAAGCTTCCAAACATTATTAAAATTAATATATGAAAAATTCAAAGCTGCCGAAAAATCAAATCTATCTGATTCTAAAAAATTGTATGCAATTGTAAATAAGGGGCCGTTTCCCCAGACTGAATCCATATAAGAGCTTTGATCACTAAAGGATGAATATTGATGATCAACACTTCTACCAGAGCTATCACTAAAGCGAATAGAATCTCCTTCGATTTGGGATAAATCCTCATAGCCCCAATACCAAGTAACATCACCAATTGACCCTGTAGCATCCTTACCGACAAAACCATTGTCGTAATATCGATCAAGCAAACCTTCACCCCCCCCCGCTCTTGGTAAAACCGTTATAGCTTCTCCTGTTAATAGTGGGGAATTAAATCCTCGAGAATATGAGCCAGTAACAACTTTCATATCATTGAATGATCTCGTTACATATCCAAACCCAATACTCAAACCAGAAAGGTCGAATTTCTTTTTATCTTGATTCGTCTCCCCTCCAATGACTGAAAAGGAGAATAAAAGAAGTAATATAGATACCTTTAGATTAAACATGGGCAATTTAGGGCTAACATGTTAACCCTTTTTAAAGATTTGCAAAAGGAATAAGATTGAGGCTTTTTATTTTGCTTTAATTCGCAAAACTTAGATTAATTAAATGAAAATTTTCTTCTACCTTTCTCTGGCCTTTACATTGTCACTATTAGCAGTATCCAAAGAAAAACCTAACATTGTAGTTATACTTAGCGATGACCATCGCTATGATTTCATGGGATTCCATCCAGAATCTCCTGAATGGCTAGAAACTCCAAATATGGACTTCTTAGCATCAAAAGGAGCTCACATAAAAAATGCTTTTGTTTCGACCTCTTTATGCTCTCCAAGCAGAGCAAGTATTCTAACAGGTATGTATATGCACCGTCACAAGGTAGTAGACAACCAAAGACCCGTCGCCAAAGGGACGACCTTTTTTCCTCAACACTTACAAAAAGAAGGTTATCATACTGCTTTCATCGGAAAATGGCATATGGGCCATGAAGACGATCATCCCAGACCAGGATTTGATCATTGGGTTAGCTTCAAGGGACAGGGAGAATATTTTAATCCAACTCTTAACATTAATGGAAAAAGAAAAAAATATACTGGTTACATAACTGACATCTTAACAGATCACGCTGTTAATTGGTATAATGAATTAAAACCTAAAGACAAACCTTTCATGCTGTATCTAGCCTATAAAGCTGTACATTACCCTTTTACTCCTGCTCCAAGGCATGAAGGTAAATATGAAGGCAAGCCAATTCCTTATCCAGAAACAATGGCTAGAACGGAAGAAAATTACTATTCTCAATCTAAATGGATTAAAGAGAGAAGGTATGGCATTCATGGCATTGATCACATGGAGACAGGTGCACTCGATAAAGATCCAGTTCCATCATTCGACAATTTATATTGGAGGTTTTGTGAAACCGTTCATGGATTGGATGAAAATATAGGAAAGCTGGTTAAAACAATATCCCCTTCAGCCAAAAGCACTTTTTTGTTTTATTTGGGAGATAACGGTTTTGCTCTAGGCGAACATGGTTTTTACGATAAAAGAGATGCATTTGAAGAATCAATTAGGATCCCAATGCTAGCCTACGCTCCAGGAAGAATTCCTGAAGGGTTAGTAATTGATGATATGATTCAAAATATTGATATTGCTCCTACAATTATAAATATTGCAGGTATAGAGAATGAATCTATAAAACCTAAAATGGATGGCATGTCCTTTGCCCCATTACTTGAGAGTAAAACTATCAAAAATCCAAGAAAGCATATTCTTTACGAATACCATTGGGAATGGAACTTTCCGGCTACACCAACTTGTCTTGCTATACGCACTAATCGTTATAAATACATATACTACCATGGAGTATGGGACCGTAATGGATTTTATGACCTCATGAACGACCCTCATGAACGGCACAACTTAATACAAGTACCACATTACAGAGAAAAAATCGAACATCTTCGGGAAAACTTATTCGAACACCTTGAAAAATCAGGCGGTTTAAATATGCCAATCAGAACCCCCAAAGGAGATCAATTCTACGATAGAAAAATTAAATAATTTTTGTGTTCTATGATGTCTTTATAGCAGCGATAGATTCCATGACCTGATCCGAAATATTTTGATAGTTCTCACGACTCTTAATGTTTAAGTCACTCTCACCAAAAGTAATCATCTCTCCCACACTCACAGTTATTTTTGTGAACATTTTTGGGAATTTAGCACCTCTGGGAAAAGCTTCATAAGCACCAGATATTCGTAAAGGTAACACTGGCGCTTTAGATTTAGCAATTACCAGCCCCACTCCAGCTTCACCCTTTAGAATCTCTCCATTTTCACTCCTTTGCCCCTCCGGAAAAATAAGAACTGGATTTCCGCTTTTCAATTCCTTGATTATTCTCTTCAAACTCCCCATATCAGGACCATCTTGATCAACTGGAATAGCATTTAATCTTGGATACAACCAAGCAAAAAAACCTTTCTTAAATAGCGTCTTTCTTGCGAGAAAAGCTGTTTTCTTTCCATATGAAACGCCCACAATTGGTGGGTCAAAATAGCTGGTGTGATTGGCAACTAACAGAACCCCTCCTTGCTTCCATGATTCACGGATTTTATCCTTGCCTAATACTTTCAAAAAGAAAAAGCATTTAAATATTATAAAAGATAAAGTAAATCCGATCCTATACCACATAAGATTTTCAATTATATTAGTTATCTAATCCACGAAGAATTAACTCTGCCATTACTTTTTCAACAACTTCATCCAAATTCATATCAGAGGTATCAATAACGAATGAATCTTTAGGAACAACTAATGGCGAAACCTTTCTTGAAGAATCCAGTTTATCCCTAGCACTTAAATCATCTTGTCCCCCCTCTCCTTGGCGACGCTTGGCCCTAACTTCAGGTGAAGCATCAATATAGAACTTATACGGAGTATCAGGAAAGACGACCGAGCCAATGTCTCTGCCCTCCATCACAATGTTTGATATTTGAAGATAATCTCGCTGTCTTTTTACAAGTTCATCCCTAACTTCCTTGATAGCTGAAACAATTGACACAGATAGGTTAACTTCGTGTGATTTTAATTCATCACCAAGATCAGTTCCATTAATAGTCAAAATTAATGACTTGCCAGATTTTCTACAATCCATATCAATTGAATTGAGATGGTCTATTATTGCACTAGAATCTCTGGGATCCACCCCTGAATGAAGGGCACTCCATGTTAAGGCACGATACATCAAACCAGAATTAATATGAAGAAACCCTGTTCGTTCTGATACTCTCGTAGACACGCTACTTTTTCCAGAGGCTGCAGGCCCGTCAATTGCAATAACTCTATTTTTTGACTCCATTATCTTAATTTGTAAAAAAAGATGCTTCTTCGAGATTAATTTTAATCATTCTCAATATTTAAGGATTTTATAACAGGTATCGACTGCTCTTCTGAGGTTCTATCAATAGACAATAATCTGCCAAGGTGTTCTTCAAAATTGGGGTAAGATACAGCAATACAGTCAGAATTTTGTATTGTCGTTTCACCTTCAGCAAAAAGACCAGCAATAGCAAACGCCATTGCAATCCTATGATCTCCATGACTGTCAATTTCAGTACCATTTAGCGGCCTCCCTCCATCAATTACCATGCCATCACTAGTTTCCTCAACAAATGCACCCATTCGCTTTAGGTTTTCTGCAACAGCGGCAATCCTATCGCTTTCTTTAACTCTTAGCTCAGAGGCATCCCTAATAACAGTTCTTCCTTCGGCTAACGCCCCGGCAACCGCTATAATTGGTATCTCGTCAATTACGTTCGGTACAATATCACCACCTATCTCAACACCTTTCAATCCACCCCCTTCAACTGAAACATTTCCAATCTCTTCACTTCCTCCAGTAGTGTCAATGGATTCAGAAACATATACTCCCATCCTAGTAAGAATTTTCAATATTCCATTCCTAGTAGGATTTAACCCTACATTTTTAACAGTTAATTTAGCACCAGGAAAAGCTGAAGCACAAACCATCCAAAATGCTGCACTTGATATATCGCCAGGAATAGTAATATCACGAGATTCAAGAACCTGACCTCCATCAATACTAATTTCATTATTAGATAAACGAGAAGTTTTAACCTGAAAAAAATCTAACATTTTTTCAGTATGGTCACGCGTCGGTGACGGCTCAATTATTGTAGTTTTCCCTTCAGCATACAAACCCGCAAGCAATATAGCACTTTTAACTTGAGCGCTTGCAACAGGCAGATCATATCTAATCGGTCCGATGTCTGAACAATTAACCTCCAAAGGAGCACTAAAATTATCTCCCATTGCACTAATATCAGAACCCATTAATTCAAGAGGCTTAATAATCCTTCTCATAGGGCGTTTTGATAACGACTCATCTCCGATAAGGCGCGATGAAAATTTTTGACCTGATAAAATTCCTGATAGAAGCCTCATTGTGGTTCCTGAATTACCGCAATCAATATCAACGTCTGGTTTATTAAGTTGAGTTCCACGACCATGAACAAGTAACTTACTAGGCCCGTATTTATTCTCCTCTAATACATCAACTTGAACACCAAGATTTCTCATTGCTCCAACAGTTGACAAACAATCCTGACTAGGAAGAAATCCATCAACTTGACATTTACCATTTGAAATAGCGGCAAACATAATTGCGCGATGGGAAATGCTCTTATCTCCAGGAACAGCTATTTCTCCTCCAAAATTTTTGGCTTTTCTTACTCGAAGTACATTCTTCTTGCCATTCATTGTATAGAAATTTTATTTAGTTAGATTAATCTGAAGGAAAACACTTGAGCCTATTTTGTCGGCCGCTAACTAGGAAATCTAATAATTCTTCCTGCTTTCCATCCTTTAAGTTTTTCAGTAAATCATTAATCAAATCAACGTGCTCCTCTAAAGCTCTTTCAACGCATTCCTTATTTTGAAACAAAATCTCGACCCACATATTTGGTGAACCTAGTGCAATCCTAGTCATCCCTTTAATTCCAGGACCAGCTAATTGAGCTTCACCGTTTTGATCTTCAAGTGAATTACAACTTAGAGCTGATGCAATTATATGAGGCAAATGACTAACCTTTGCCACCATTTCGTCATGCAATCTAGGTTCCACTACCAAACACTTACATCCAAGTGATTCCCAAAAATCTGTAACCAAAATTTCTGCATCCTTACTGGAGGTCTTACCTGGAGTAATAGCACAAACTGCACCTAAAAATAAATCAGCCCTCGCGTTAGTAAAACCACTGACTTCAGCCCCTGCCATAGGATGAGCTCCAACATATTTTAAATCGCCCCTATCTGCCTTCAATATTGCTTCATCAATCAAATTTACAACGCTTGACTTAACGCTACATAAATCAGTAATTACAGCCCCTCTTTTGGCCAGAGGCAAAATTTGATAAAGGATTTTTTCTACTGCTCCAACCGGTGTTGCAAAAACTATAAGATCTGATTTTCGTATAATTTCATTCAGGTCTCCACTAACAACGTTAGCGATATTTAATTCTCTCAGCTCTTCTATCGCTTCAGGTCTACGAGCCCATAAAGCAATATTCTCCACATTGGGTAAATCCTTACACGCAAGTGCAACTGATCCTCCCAGTAAACCTGGGCCAATAATTGAAACGTTAATCACAGATTCGGATTTATCCTGACCCTATTAATCAGTAAAAATTCAATCTCACAAAAATAGATCAAGGAACCCTGAAAATCATTTTTGTATAAGGGCACCGGACCTCTGTTCCTGGGGGAAATCCAGTCACATCGACTTCTCGACCGTTAGCAAATGGGCTGTAAACATGTCCTATTTTACCTGGCACTGGATTGGCATAAGGCTTATTTCCAGCAGGTTTTTTTGGAGTTTCTGAAACAGGCTCTTTGGTAGGCTCATTATTAGCGGTTCCATTATTTGATGCTGCAACATTACCACCTGCAGGATACTTCGGCTTACCTGAATCAGAATTTCCCGTTTCACTATTTGTGTTCGGATTAGAAGGATCTAAAAAAACAGTTCCATTTCCACCCTGATTAACAATTTGATTTGTGTTTTTTTGGACCTGATCTGCACCAAGGTAACCATATCTAGACCCTCCAGCCACACCATTGGGGCCATCCTCTAATCTAAAAGCATTTGGATTTGTACTAGTTTCTTGAGTGCACCCAATAAAAACCACTGATCCTAGGCATGCTAATGTGAATGACTGCAAGTTCGTTTTCTTCATATCTATCAATTTTATTATTATAGTATAATTTGTTTTATCTGCATGGCAAAGAAATGATCAAATGATAAAATTTTGATCCAATCACTATCATATACGCTATAAAAATAATCTAACTTTCAAAGAAAACCCTAATATCATCTATTTACATTAAATACATCAAAGAAAGCGTATATTACTGGAATTCAGTGATTTATTCTATAAAATACAATTTAAAACACCACCTTCAATCCCACTATATCTGATAGATATTTTCGCATTTTTGCCTGACCTATACGAATTTGTAATTTATAAGTATAAAAAATGAAAACCAGAAATCTTAGTCAATTTACACTTTTGCTAACTTTTATAATTTTATTTGAAAGTAGTTTCGGTCAACTCATACCAAGAACAACAGACAAACCCGAATATCGCGACTTCACGAGTTCAGGAGGAAAAACCATTAAAGCCTTATTGATCGATAAGACTGAAGATACATTAACATTAAAATTGCCTAATGGCAAAACCGCTACACTATCCTACGAAAAACTTAGTAAAGAAGATCAAGAATACGTTAAGGAATGGGATAAAGAAAAGGCACTATTCTTAACTCAATGTAAAACATTAACAATTCGAGAGCTTCTCGAAATACGCGGATACGAAAGTTTTCAGTTTGTTATCAAGGGAAACCATATTTTTGTTGAAGGTGAACTCAATGGCAACAAATCACAATTCATGATTGATACAGGGGCTGGATCAACCGTTCTTCATATTGAAGCAGCTAAAGCAAAAGGCTGTAAAGTGGGCCCATTAGATCAGAAAATTTTTGGAATCGGAGGTGAAGCGCCCGCAGCATTGACTGAAGTTCCTGAAATTAGACTTGGGCAAGCATTTATTAAGGATCAAGTCCTCTTATCCGCAGATATGTTCAAGGATATCCCAGGAGCTCGTAAAGAGTATGATGCTATCCTCGGTGCAGAATTTATGAGTAAAATGCGAGCAGTAATTTCGTACAAAGAGGGGCGGATATTCTTTCGCCCAGATCTTATTGAAAATGATGACGAAATAGAGGTTCCAGATGTCCCAGAGTACCGCTTCTTTAAAACTAAAGATCGTAAGACTTATAAAGGAAAAATTTCGAAGAAAAATGCCACATCTATAGAATTAGATATTGAAGATCAAAAAAAGAATCTCACCCTACCTCTTGGCAGGCTAACAGACGAAGATCAAAAATATGTTACTGATTGGAGCCCTCAGCGTGAGATATTTCTAAGACAATGCAGGGGGCTCACGGTAAAAGATATTCTAGAGTTAAGAAAATATCAGAGTTTCGAATACAAAAGATTGGGAAATCATATTTTCGTTGACGGAACACTTAATAAAAAAGACACCCGATTCATGATTGACACAGGAGCTGGGTCATCAGTGCTAGATGCTAAATGGGCCAAGGATACCGGTTGCCAAGTCGGACCTATGGATCAGGTTGTTTATGGAATAGGAGGCAAAGCCCCAGCTGCAATCACTCAAGTTCCAAGCCTTACAATGGGTAAAGCTAAATTTGAAAACCGCCAATTATTATCTGTCGATCTGTTCAAACAATTAGGTGGTGGTGGCGGCGCCAGAGCTTATGGAGCCATCTTTGGTGCAGACTTCATGCGCGAAACTGATGCGGTTATTACATACAGAGAAAAAAAGGTATTTCTACAACCCGATTGATTATTTAAAGGCTGTGGATTTTAAATAAGCAATCCAATCATCTTCAAACTCTTTAACAGTCTCAAAACCAAATAATTTTGCCATTTCCTCAGGTACAGGAATAGACCTGCTAGTATCAACTCTTTCCATAACCTTGGAAAATTTAGATATCCTATCTGGTGTGCTTTGCATATATCTAGCAAAACCATACATTAATACAGTCAATTCTGGGGTTAGCTCTGAAGCACGATTAACTCGATATAAACCAGCTAAACTAGGTAAAACTTTCTCCTTCTTAACAAGATCCCTGAGTGTTCTAGCCCACTTTTTCCCATCATCAAATCCACCCGATTTCACAACTTCGTCAGATTCATAAGTATTGGCATCAAGCAAACTAGTAACTGTCTCATCGGTAAGCTGAATTTCTTTATAATACCCATGACCTGTTGATATCGCATAATACCCATCAGAACCTGCGCCCCCCCCCTGCTCCACCCATCTGAACATTTAAAACATCTTGGGCAATGCAATGAGCAGGAAAAGGATTCCATACACCTCTTTGGAAATTTGATTTTCCATCTGCCCTAAATGCTCTTGCACCTCGCATCACATCATACTTATCACACGTATCGTTATCTAAAGATAATCCTGCTCCAGATGACATTGGCCATGTCCTTGCAGAATTTGATGCTTCTTGAGCTCTTCCTGAATTTGCTAATTGGTCGACATAATATTTACCAAGTATATCATAGTCAGTTTTTTCTCCACACAGAAAGATAGCTTTCTTCTCATCACCCCACTTCTCTGCAAAACCTGGATGTTGGAAATTCATACCATACCATAACCTCTCAGCTAACTCAGCAGTATCCTTACCTCTAACCTTTCCACTAGACATTACTAAAAAATGCTCAGACTCGACAATATCGAATTGAAGCGAATACCCATCCGGAAGCTCAAACTTATCATCCCTTTTTATTAAAGTTTTAGAATTAAACTTCATTTCCTTCTCAGGAACAGTTATCTTTGCCTTGGGGTCGATCGGTATTTTTTCTGCCCCACCATATTCCTCCAAGAACTTTTGATCACCAACACTTAATGTTTTCCTTGGAATTCGAGAATCTCGTCCATTTTCCAATCGCAATAAAACATAGTCACCGTCAACAGCAACCAGTTGCGCTTTAATTTGCTGCCCTTTTAAATTCGTCCATGTCCTCATCTCAGCTGAATGCGACAACCCCAACGAAAAAAGAAACAACATTATTGTTAAAAATATAAATTTGATGTTTTTATAAAATTTCACATTATAACTTTAAACATTAAGAAATATTTTTGCCAATAAAATCAGTAAAGATTCACTTCATTAAAAGAACTTGTTTAGGCAATGAATAATGATCCATTAGCTTAATAAATATCCAGTGAAAAGGTTTAAAGAACTAAGCATTAGAATTAAGTCATTTATTGATGATGAATCTAATGGCGATTTTAATGACTTAATTTTGGAAACACACTCATTCCAAAAAAGTAATTGCCAGTTAATAAATAATTATGCCAACCAGTATTGCCAATACCCTAAAAAATGGCAGGAAGTAGCCCCCATTCCTACGGAGGCATTTAAAAATATAGAAAAAATTATAAGTTTTCCAGAGGAACATATTAGCAAAACTTTCTTAACCAGCGGAACAACTAAAACAACGCGAGGTAAGCACCATTTCATGGACACGTCTATCTATGAAAAATCAATTCTTACCAGTTGGCAAAATTTAAAACTGCCCGACTTGCCTGTCATAAGTTTATCTCAAAGCCCAACAATAAACTCCGAGTCCAGTTTAATACACATGTTAGGTGTGCTTGAAGCAAAATTTTTAATCGGCTCGTCAGGTGAAATAGATTCAATGAAAATTAACTCTTTTTTACAAAACAGCAGAAGACCTTTTATCCTTGCTGGAACAGCATTAGCATTTTTACACCTAATTAAAGACCCATTAGGAATAAAATTAAAATTGCCTCAAGGAAGTTGGGTAATGGAAACGGGAGGATACAAAGGCACTAACACTAAGATCACAAAAAAAGATTTCTATTCAATGATTAGTAATAACTTCCATTTACCAATGGAGAGGATAATCAATGAATACAGTATGACTGAACTTAGTTCACAATTTTACAGTAAAGGGGTCGACTCGACTCACAAATCACCTCACTGGTTAAAAACAAGAATTGTTAAGCCGGGTACAAAAATTGAAGTTGAAGATGGAGAAAAGGGTGTTCTTTCGATTTACGATTTAGCAAATCTTGGATCATCCATTTCAATAATGACCGGAGATATAGCGATAAAGCGTAAAAGTAATTTTGAACTTGTTGGTAGAAATGAAAACCTTGAACCTCGAGGTTGCTCGCGGGCTACTGAAGAAATACTATCAAGCCACAACTGATGAAAACCAGAGAAAGAGCAAAGGCCTTAAGTTCAGTTACAGAGTTTTCTTTTGAAGATTTAATTGGATTAGTTAATAAAGAGTTTGGAAACCCTAATTCTCTTGATGAGTTCGTCGAATATGGTGATATTTTCGTTAAAGCCAAGCCAGTATCCCCAATCCTTCATATATTAGCAGGAAACACCCCAGAGGCAGCTATTCAAAGCCTTACAAGAGGCCTACTAATTGGGGCTTACAATCAAGTCAAGCTGCCCAAACAAGGCATTAAAGACTTTGATAATTTTATAAAAAATTTACCATCTGAACTTATTTCTTTGGTCGAAACAACATCAAATAGAAAAGTTGCCGATGATTGGATTAACTCTGCATCTGCAGTTATTGCTTTTGGATCTGATGAAACATTAATGCAAATTGCAGAAAAAATTCATCCTTTACAAATTTTTATTCCTCACAATCACAAGATAAGCCTTGCTGTAATTGATTCGGATGAAAATCTAGATGCAGCTCAACTTGCTGCTATTGATATATATTCACATGATCAAAGAGGGTGCCTTTCTCCGCACGATATTTACGTATGCCCTAAAATTAAACCTAGATCTTTTGCTTCAAGGCTAGCTAATGAACTTAATCTTCTTAACAAAAAAAAACCTCCCGAAAAAAGAACAACTGAAGAATCAGCAGCTATCGATCACCTCAGACGAAGTTACGAATTCAGGGCCTGTAATGATACAAGCGTTCAAATTTGGAAAAGTGAAAATAATCTAGATTGGACGGTTGTTTATGAAGATGAGATACAATTTGCACAGTCACCCCTTGGCCAATTCGTATTCGTCAAACCCCTTCCAAAAGACCTCACAAAAGCTGTAAGTATTATTGGTGAAAGTATTAGCACTATTGCCCTGCACCCTTTCAAACTTGAGAGGGCAGAATCCTTAATTTTAGCTGGAGGCAATAGGGTGTGCCCACTCGGCACCAGTCAGAAACCCTCAACTTACTGGCATCACGACGGATACCAATCATTAGCTCCACTTGTTAGATGGGTTAATGCTGGCTAATAATTATTAAAATGAGTGAAGTCGAAAATCCTGAAATCTTTGGATCTGCCAAAATAATTGAAAAATTGGAAAGCCGGCTTTTTAAAGCCTCCCTTCCTAACGGCAAGATTATTCACGCTCATTTCTCAAAATCTGATACTGAAAACATTCATTTGGAGGTAGGCGACCTAATTAAAGTGAAAATGAACCCTTATGATTTTTCAAGAGCACGAATAGTCACTAAACTGAAATTGGACTGATTTTACTATTATTTTCGTAACTGAGGGCGCTGATAGCATTTATTTTCATTGATCTAAGAAAACCAGATTACAGAAATTATTAATATTTATGGTTAATTTGTGATAATTAAATAGCTCGATCACTCCATATGTCCTTCAATATGAACTGAATTTAAATATTATTAGACTAATAATTCGAAGAAACTGGACTGCTCCACATCAGAGTGTAAACTGAGCGCTTTTTATTTCCATGGCTGAAAACGACACAATACAAAGCCAAGATGATGTAGTCGCTACCTTATCACATGTAGACGAATACCTCAAAATTGGTCAGGAATACGATTGCTCTGATATACACCTAGCAACTAATGCTAAACCTACATGGCGAAGATACGGCACTCTACAATCTATTTGGGAGAATGGAGTCACGTTAACTGCAGAAGATACAGAACGCTTAGCACTTGGATTTCTAGGAGAAAAAGAAAAAGCAAGACTAGCTGATAAAGGGGACGTTGATTTCGCCTATCAAAATAGCTTTGGAAGATTTAGAGCATCTGTAGTTGTTCAAAGATTAGGATATGACATTTGTTTTAGAATTATCAATACAAAGGTCAGAACAATGGATGAATTAGGGCTTCCTGAAACCATCAAACCACTAACGCAATATCAAAATGGAATTGTTCTTGTGACAGGTTCAGTTGGGTCAGGAAAATCAACAACGCTAGCTTCTCTAATTGATCACATTAACGAAGAAAGAACCGATCACATTATAACCCTTGAAGACCCCATTGAGTACGTCTTCGAATCAAAAAATTGTCACGTCAACCAAAGAGAAGTTCACACTCACACTGAATCCTTTGCCGCTGCACTAAGAGGCTCATTAAGAGAGGATCCTGATGTCATTATGGTTGGTGAGATGCGGGATCTTGAAACCATTTCACTTGCAATCACTGCGGCAGAAACAGGTCACCTAGTTCTAGCAACCTTGCACACAGGAAACGCTGCTAGAACTCTTGACCGTGTTTTGGACGTATTCCCAAATGATCAAAGAGATCAAATTAGAATAATGGTTAGTGAATCGCTTAGAGGTATTATTTCCCAACAACTAATTCCTAGGTCTGACGGCCAAGGAAGAGAGCTCTGCTTGGAACTTCTAATGAATACGCCAGCTGTAGCAAACTGTATTAGGGAAGGTAAAACTTTTATGCTCCCTGGTATAATGCAAACAGGCAAGGCTGTTGGCATGATCACGATGGATGATTCTTTAAAGAACCTCTATAACAAAGGGTTAATCAGCCAAGAAGAGTGCCTATCTCGTTGCGCTGATCTAACAAACATGAAAAAACATTTTGAGATATAATACTCGCATTAACAATGGCTAATCAAATTGATAAATATTTCCGTCATTTAATTGAGAGTGGAGGATCAGACCTTCATTTAAGCGAGGGGCAACCACCTAAAATTAGAGTTCACGGATCTATAAGTGCAATAGAAGGCGAAGAAGTTCTTAACAAGGAAACCCTTCAATCAATGATGAAGGAAATTGCTGAAACCGAAGCATGGGAAAGATATGAATCTAGTGGTGATTTAGACTTTGCTTATGAGATGGATGAGGAATCAAGATTCAGGTGCAACTACCTCAAACAAAGTCATGGTTATGCATGTGTATTTAGATTGATTCCCACAAAAATCGCGAGTTTAGAACAATTAGGAATACCAGAAGTAGTCAAGGAGTTCGGTCACATTAAAAGCGGTTTAGTTCTAGTTACAGGCCCCACTGGCTCTGGAAAATCGACTACTCTTGCCGCATTGATGGACTACATAAATCAAAATTTTTCCCGTCATATCATCACAGTCGAAGAACCTATCGAATTCGTACACAACAACAAAAAGAGTATAATAACTCAAAGAGAAGTGCCTATACAAACGCCAACGTTTGCTGATGGCCTTAGAGCAGCACTGCGTGAGGATGCTGATATCGTTCTTGTTGGAGAAATGCGAGATCTCGAAACCATATCTCTAGCTTTAACTGCTGCAGAAACTGGGCTCTTAGTCTTTGGTACTCTTCACACGAATAATGCCAGAAAGACTGTTGACAGATTAATAGACGTCTTCCCTGCTGACCAACAAAGTCAAATTCGAACAATGCTTGCAGCATCATTGAAAGGTGTTGTAGCTCAACTCTTGTGCAGAAGAGACGATAAACCTGGACGAGTAGCTGTTAATGAAATTATGGTTTCTAACTCTGCAGTTGCAGCCATTATTCGAGAAGGCGCAACTCAAAAGTTATATGATGTAATCATCGGTGGAAAAGCTGAAGGCATGCAATTCATGGATGAAGCAATTTGGGAAAAATTACAAGCAGGAGTCATTAGTCCTTTTGAGGCATACATGAAGGCGATCGATAAGAAGCGATTTAAATCATACCTACCCGAATCTCTTCAAGAATTAGCTCATTCTGGGGGCGGTGAACTTGAGGGCGCTGCTGCCGGCTAATGAAAGGCCTAGGGTCATTATGACCAATGCGTGATCCTGATTCAGAAATTCAAAAACTTAAAAAGAGTAACCTCTATAGAGAGATTAAGTTCTCAAGCTTAGAAGCAGGTACTACCTTTGAGGATAATGGATCAAAATTTCTAAACTTTTCTTCTAATGATTACCTTGGACTTTGCTCCCATCATCAAATTAAAGAAGCTGCTAGAAATGCTCTAAACTCATTCGGCGTTGGATCAGGAGCCTCTAGGCTGATTTCAGGGGGAACATTACCACATCAAAATATAGAAAAAGAATCTGCTGAATTCTTTGATAAAGAAGCTGCTCTATATTTTACCAATGGTTACTGCGCCTCAGTGGGAACACTAGGATCTATTCTACAAAAAGGTGACACCGTGATACTTGATAAATTATGTCATGCCTCGCTAATTGATGGATCAAGGCTGAGCGGAGCAACTTTGCGTACCTTCCCTCACAACGATCTTGAACAATTAGAAAGAATTCTAAAATCTGTTACTGATAACAAAGTCAGTAACACTCGAATTTTAATAGTTACAGAAGGAATCTTTAGTATGGACGGAGACTCCTCTCCAATACTCGAAATAATCAAACTAAAGAAAAAATATAAAGCCCTTCTTCTTGTAGATGAAGCCCATTCATTTGGCATATATGGAGACAAAGGAAAAGGAATAGTAAATTCAAAAGGTTTACAAAACGATGTGGATTTCATCATTGCAACTTTTGGAAAATCTGCAGGAGCTGCAGGAGCAATAACGGCCTCATCAAGGATTTGGCGAGATTTAATTATCAATAAAGCTCGGAGCTTCATCTACTCAACCGCACCTATGCCATCTCAAGCCGCTGCTGCTCTTGAAGGACTCAGGATAATTCAAAGCAATGAGGGTGATTTAAGAAGGAAGAAATTAAAAAAAAATATCACTTCACTTTGTGATAAATTAAATTTGGATATTCCTGCTGGTGCAATAATACCGATTATTATCGGTGATGAAGAGACTGCATTAAAAAAATCAAAAGATCTTATGAAATCAGGAATCCTTGCACCAGCAATCCGATATCCAACAGTAGCCAAAGGATCAGCAAGAATAAGAATCACCATTTCTTCGAATCACACTAAAGACTGTTTGCTCAAATTATCTAAAGCCCTAATGGTATCCGAATCATAGGAAGGTAGAGATTACTAAAATAAAAGTTTCGCAATTTTTTCTTTCATCTGACTTGCCCTAACTCAACTTGCCGTGTTTCCTAGAATAATGAAAATTCTTGTAACTGGGGCAACTGGAAAAGTCGGCAATACATTCCTCAAGCAATTAAACTCTTGTGACGCCCTTAAAAAGGCATCAGCTGTTGCTTTATGCCATAACCGTACAATTCAAGAATCTGATAAAATTAAAGTAATAAAAGGATCCATAGCAGACAGAGACACAGTGGAGTCTGCTATGAAGGAAATTACCCATGTTGTTCACCTAGCCACTTGCAAAGAAACTCCAAATGACATCATGGACGTTACTGTAAAGGGGCTATTTTGGTTACTCGAATCATGCAGACAAAAACCTGAATTTCAGCAATTCTTGCTAGTTGGAGGAGATGCTTCAATGGGGCATTTTTTCTACCCTCATCCTTCACCTGTAACAGAATCACAAAAACATTCAGCTTACCCTGGCTGCTATGCTTTATCCAAAGTTCTAGAGGAAGTAATGCTAGAACAGTATCAAATTCAATATGGTCTACCTAGCACTTGCTTAAGAGCTCCCTGGATTATGGAAAAAGATGATTTTAAATATAGTTTATCTTTCGGTGAAGATGTTTTTGGAGGTCCCAAATGGAAAGATCTGGTATCATTAGATCAAGCAAAGGAATATCAAAAGCTCGGAAAAGTTCCTTTAATGATGGATCCAGATGGAAATCCTATTAAAAGGAATTTTGTACATGTTGACGACTTGGTTCAGGCTATTATTCATGCAATTATAAAGCCTGAAAAAGCTAACGGACAAACTTTCAATATATCGATGGATAACCCTGTTGATTATGGTGAAGTTTCTGAATATTTAAAGGAAACCAGAGGTATAGGAAGTGTGCCTATTAAAACTCAATATCACTCAACATGGCTCGATAATGCAAAAGCAAAGTTCTTATTAGGCTGGCAACCCAAGATTGATCTAAAAAATTTAATCGACCTTTCATGGGATTATAAGAGAGACTCTGATGACCCACGTAAAATTTGGTATCCAGGATAAAATGAATTTCATCTATTATATAGCTGTAACTTTACTAAGCTTTTCTTCATCAATAATTCTCGCAGATTGGCCTCAATTCTTAGGGCCAGAGAGAAACGGATCTCAAAAAAAGGCGGTGGTACCGTTAACATTTAAAGGCGGTGAACCTTTTATTAATTGGAAGCACGACATTGGCTTCGGGTTTTCCGGTCCAGTAGTTTCAGGTAGAAAAGTTTTTATTTTTCATCGTGAGAAAAATAAGTGTGTGATTGAATCTCTCGATCTTAATACTGGCAAGTCATTCTGGTCATTTAATTACGATACAGATTATGTAGACGATTTTGGTTTTGATAAAGGACCAAGAGCTGTACCTCTCATAAAGGAGAATAAAATATATACTTATGGTGCAGAAGGCATGTTGCATGCATTGGATCTTGAAACGGGAAAATTAATTTGGAAAAAAAATCTTCGTGATGAGCATGGAGCAACAAAAGGGTTTTTTGGTAGAGCGTGCTCCCCCATCATTATAGATGACACCCTTATTATACAAGCAGGAGGCAAAGGTTGTGGCATTCTTGGGCTAAACCCCAAAACAGGTAACATTCAATGGAAATTAAGTGATCATGAAGCTGGTTATGCCTCCCCAGTCGCAACAAAAATCAAAAATCAAAAACTAGCCATATGTTTTACTAGACAGGGGTTTCTATGTATTGATCCCAAAAAAGGTGAAATCATCATTGAAAAAGAAAATAGGGCTGAAATGAACGCATCCGTAAATGCTGCGAGCCCTGTCGTAATTGAAAATAATAAAATTTTCTTATCTGCTTGTTACGGTGTTGGAGCTTCTCTCTGGTTAATTGATATAGAAAACAAAAGGATAAAAGAGCTTTGGCAAACAAACGATAATTTAGATTGCCATTACGCAACTCCGGTCCTCTTCGACGGCCATCTTATCGGATATCACGGAAGACAAGAAACGGGAACCCAATTACGATGCATTGACGTTAAAAATGGAAAAATAAAATGGCAGTCAGCGCAAATGCCGGCAGGAACAGTTATTTTATCTGGCAAAACATTGATCATTCTCTCTGAAAGAGGTGAACTCATTTTAGCATCTGCAAATACTGAGGAATTCAAAATCTCTGCTAGAGGACAAATTCTTGGAGCAGAAACTAGAGCAATGCCAGCACTCTCCGATGGCTATTTTTTGGCCAGAGATAAGCGTAAATTGGTGTCTATTAAATTTAATCCTTAACATTAGTCCAAATAGCAGCTAGAAGAAATCATGCTCAAACCGATTTTAATAATTTTACTGTTTACTTTAACCAGCACTCTTAAGGGGCATGAACCCATTCATAATAATCCTGCTAAAAGCATGGTTAAGGCTGCAAACAACTTTATTTCCTCCTTGAATGATAAGGAAAAAGACAAGGCCTTATTTAAAAATGATAGTGATCACCGTAATGGTTGGTACTTCATACCCGATAAATTCATTAAACCAAATGGAAAACGCCAAGGGCTCCTAATTAAGAATATGAGCCAACAGCAACGTTTATTGGCACACGCTCTACTTGCAAGCGCTATGAGCAGCGATGGCTATCGTCAAGCTGCTACCGTGATGACTTTGGAAGCAATCCTTCATGAGTTAGAAAATAAGAATCCTATTAGAGACCCAGAACTTTATTATGTTTCAATTTTCGGAAAACCTTCTCTTAAAGGGGCTTGGGGGTGGAGATTTGAGGGTCATCACTTGTCTATTAATATTTCAATGGCTAAGGGTAAATTATTTTCACTTACCCCTTCATTCTTTGGTACCAATCCAGCAAGATCAGACTCGGGAAAATTTAAAGGATTAGAAGTACTCTCAGACGAACAAGACACAGCATTAGAACTGGCAAGATCTCTTAATAAGAATCAACGGGAGCTTGCAATACTTCCTGGCAAAGTTCCTGCAGACATAATAACGAAACAAGACAGAGAAGTGGACAGAAAAACTTTTCTACCAATAAAGGGAATTCCTTTCACTAAACTAAATGAAGATCAACAGACAAAACTTGAGAAGTTACTTTATTCATATGTATCAAAATACAGACATGATATTTTGGAAGAGATAAATGGGCGTAAAAAATTATTTGCTAACAAGCAAATCCATTTCGCTTGGTCCGGAGCCACCGAGAAAGGAAAAGGCCACTATTATAGAATTCAAAGTAAAGACTTTGTTTTTGAATATGATAACACTCAAGGTGGAGCTAATCATGTGCATGCAGTTTGGCGAGATTTTGATGGGGACTTTGGTAGAGATTTACTCAAGGAGCACCACGATAAGAACCACTAAGAGCGAATAGAGAAAAATGGAATTGTCTCTCCTAAAATTTCAAGAATCTCTAATTTTTTCTCGTCAGAAATATAATCATATTCCCCAACTTTGATTTTATTAGTCAGGACTCCTCTTATTTGTTTAAAAATAGAATTTCGTAAAATTTCAGGTAGGGCTGTAAAACTTTTTGAGTAAATCATGTAACTGCATGGGTACTTAAATATTCGATTTTTTAATTCTAAATCCCTAAGCGATCTACCCTCTGAGTCATTCTTTGATCTCTTTTTGAAATTACCTATGAACGTTGAATCCCGGGATAATGATAAGACCTCTCCCGATAGTTTTGTTTCATCTTTCATCAATAAATGTGACACCAAATTATCTGTTATATTAGAAATCTCCTCCTCAAGTTCATCCTCATTCGAGCCATCCGATTTCTCACTATTATAAATAGCCTGCCTTGCTTTATATGCTGCTTCCACTAGCTCATAGTGTATACCGACCTGGTGATCAAATATTAAAAGAGCAACAATATCACTATCAGAATTAGGATATTTACTGGATTCAAAAATTCTATCAGAATTCAACTTAGATTTCATCACCTTCAATTTTAACTCCTTTTTGTTAGACGAACGATACGCAATCGAGTTTCCCATATGCTTTAATGAGGAGTGTGCACCAGTGACATACCACCCTCCCCACCGCTCTGATATAGGAACATTATGACCTATTAATTCATAGCTATCTACTGAGCCTAAACTCCTACCTCTAATATCTGGAAAGACTGAACGCCCCAAAGGGCCAGGTAAAAAGTTTGTAGCGCTTCCTGCATGACATTCCAAGCACACTTTATCTCTAATAAATAGAGGAGATTTTTTATCTTTCAATGGTCGCTGAAAGAAGAACATGAATCCCTTCTCGGGATCTGCACTCGCAATCTCAATTCTACCATTAGGCATCCAACCTAAGTAAACGTCTTCATTAAAATAAATTGCTCTCGGATTACTCGCAGAAACAGCTGCCCGCTGTAAGCTGGTTTTTGAAAAAACAAGAATTTGTGAGTCCTTAGATATTTTAAGGGCTTTCAGTAAGTCTTCAACAAGAGGAAGACCAAGAACTTTTCCGAATTTAGCTTCTCCTGATTCTACTTTTTTAAGAAGAAGAGACATAGGATCATTTAGATCACCTCCCCAGTAGTTATGCGGAGGTTCACTATAATCATTAAAAGCCTGAGCCTTTACAAAGCTAGAACATAAACCAGTAAAAAATAGAATTATGAGAATACTTTCCCTCATAAAGTTATTACAAATTTTTACCCTCTCATTTCACGTATTTTAGCCACTTCCTTAAGAACCTTGTTTATGCGCAGCACATTAGGGAAAGTCATGACTTCACGGTCACCTCCATGAGTAGCAATACTCAAATCACCTGAACCAAACCCTAAAGCCATATGTTGAACGTAATTATCCCTATGTTTTTCCATAACAACTCCAAAGGAATCAAAATTCTTTTCTCCCTCTCCTATTTCATTAACCATTGTAATTTGTGATGGTTGAAAATGAAAATACCTTCTCAGATCAAAAACGAAAACAACAAAAAGCCAGGGAATAAAAAGGACTGCACCCATTGCCCTGTAAAAGTCAGAATTAACAGACAACTCAAGATTACCTAACTGCTCAAGCAAAGGATCCCACCAACCCAAAAGAGTTAACGCTAAACCTCCAGCTAAAGCACTTACTCCAAAAACCATAGCCCAAACACCTCTAAGATTAACATTTGTGAAAAAAACAACGACTCCTACGATCACCAGATGCATCAAAGTTAAATGGTCTAAAGCGAAAGACTGCTCACCTATTTCTTTACTAAACCCTCCAAAAACAGTTAAGTCACTAAGAACGTAGGCCCCTAACCATATCGGCCAGTAATATATTATCTGACTATGGCTATAAAAAATAATTCCTTCCTTACTACAATCACGTTTTCTCTTGTAGGAATAATATGTCATTCCAGAAATAGATAACCCAATGGCTAGTGGTGTTATAAAAAAAGGGTTACCAAAAATCACTGGCACAATTGATGCAACCAACAGGACAATAGCAATGACCAAATAATTTAAAGTTGGGCCCTTATTACTCTTAACTTTTGAAGCTTCTTCGTTTTTATCTTTTGAATTATTATCATCACCTCCATTTTTAAGGCGAATAGAGTTTTTTTCACTATCCGTTGAATCATATAGCTCATCTACTTCAGTATCATCACTCATAATTTTTATATTAAATCGGTTTTATGTATTATAAGCATAATTCATGCCTGTAACAGTAAATTAAGCTAATTTTAAAAGTTATAATTAGATAAGTGATAGTGCAGCAGTACGATAATTTATCACAAATTTAAACCCAGCACCATTCATCAATCGTTTTTGCAATATTAGTATTAATAATATAAGCTAAACTTTGTGAAAAATTTCACAAAGTTCTTGCCCGAAATTTGATTAGCCCTAATTTATCATCATTAAGTATTAAATAATGCCTAAAACCACTACTCCTGCAGCTTACGACTCCAAGATTGAAGGTAATGTCACTTTCACCAAATTGGATACAGCCATTAACTGGATGAGAAGTAATTCATTATGGCCGATGCCAATGGGGCTTGCGTGTTGTGGGATCGAGTTAATGGCAACCGGAGCTTCAAGATTTGACATATCTCGCTTCGGAATGGAAGTCATGAGATTTTCACCTAGGCAAAGTGATGTTATGATTGTTGCTGGTACTGTCACTTACAAAATGGCTCTTGCTGTTAAAAGAATTTATGATCAAATGGCCGAGCCGAAGTGGGTCATTGCTATGGGAGCATGCGCATCCTCTGGAGGTATGTACAGAAGCTATGCTGTGCTTCAAGGTATAGACCAACTCCTACCGGTAGACGTTTACATTAGTGGGTGCCCTCCTCGCCCAGAGGCTCTGCTAGAAGGTCTAATGAGACTTCAAAGAAAAATTGATACTGAAGAATCGACAGTCGAGCAAAAAAAAGAGCTTCTAAGCAAAATTAGCTAACAATAAAAAGAGTTTATGGATTCTTCAGAGGCAGTAAAAAAAATAGAATCTGAATACAAGGAAAGCATTCTGTTGAAAACCTCCTTTCGTGGTGAGTTGTCACTCACTGTAAACAAAAGTGATATATTTTCTATCTGTTCTTTCTGTAAAGAAACTTTAAATTTTGACTACCTAGTTGATTTAACAGCAAACGACAACATGGGCATAGATCCTAGGTATGAGGTTGTATATGAGTTATACTCATACACCCACTCTTGCCATCTGCGCTTAAAAGTCGGAATAGACGAATCAGAAAGAGAAGTAGCGAGCGTTACGAAACTTTGGCCTACAGCAAATTGGCATGAAAGAGAGGCATTTGATATGATCGGAATTTCATTTTCTGGTCACCCTGACATGAGAAGAATTTTAATGTGGGAGGGATATCCGTATTTCCCCCTTCGTAAGGATTTTCCATTAGCTGGCAAAACCAGCGAAATGCCTGACGTCGCATTCTCAGAGCCAGTTCCTTTAGCAGGCGGACCTTTTGTTACATCACCGTGCTCAGCTGGTACAGATAAAAGAGAACCGCGATCTAGAGAGATTCCCTCATAGCTAAATATAATACTTAAACTAAATATTTCTGTTATTCTATCGAGGATAATGACTTTATAGAATCATACATAGCCTCCATTTTAGGAATTTCTACTCCAACACTTCTTCCAACTCTTACTGGGTTACCCCATATCGCCTCAACCTCTACGGGCCTACCCTCAATAAAATCAATCATACTTGATGGCCTATAAGGCCCCATTGATTTTGTTTCCTTGATATTATAATCTATTAATGAGGTTGATAAATTACAGCCTAACTTATTAGCCACTTGTATAACTTCAGCCATTAACGCTTGAACCAAAGAAAGTAATGATTCGTCCTCTAAAATTGCTGCAGTATCAACTCCTCCCTTAGATATCGATATACCATTAAAGGGAATATTCCAAACTAACTTCTTCCATCTCTGTTCAATCAATGATTCAGAAACAATGAAAGGAATTCCTGCATTTTTAAACATTAAGGCAATATCATGAGTTCTTGGTATTGGCAGGCCTGTAAATTCTCCACAGCTTATAGTGCCTTGAGCAATATGTCTAACAACGCCCTTAGAGATCCTATTGAGACACACAAAACAAAGGCCTCCCAATACTCGCTGTGCACCAAATATTTTTGCGATAAAATCTTCATTTCCCAAACCATTTTGAAGAGTCAAAATAACTGTTTCTTTTTTGATCAACGGAGGAATTAGATAACCAAGCGCTTCATTGTCTGTCGCCTTTATACCAATAATAATTAAATCACAGGGACCAATTTCCTCAGCCAACTTATAAATAGATGGATTAGTTAAACATTCAGTTACACCACTTATAGACTCAATTTTTATACCATACTTAGAAACTTGATCAAAATCTTTACGCATCAAAAAATGAACATTTTGCCCTGATAAGGCCAACTTAGCTCCATAAAATAATCCAACCGCTCCACAACCCACAATAGCAATTTTTGGATTTCTCATCTAAAAAAAGTTTTAACTTCCGCTAGGAATAATTTTTACAATAACTTTAGATTCAGTATTAAAATATTTTTTTGCACACTTCAATACATTATCGGAATCAACTTCTTTTATTTGTTGAATACTCTTTTGGTCGTAACCGTCTCCTAAACCATACAAAATATTTAAAGCAGTAGACTGAGAACGAGATGAGTATGACTGTCTACTTAAGCTGTACTTTCCAATAAGCGAATTTTTTGCCCGACTTAAAATATCTTCTCCAATTTTTTCACTAATTAAAGACTCAATAATTGATTCCAATTCGACCTGCACTTTTGGCAAGGCCTCTTTACTTGTACCAACATAAAACAAAATATTACCCCTAGAATAACCTAGCATTTGGCTCATTCCTACATAATAAGCAAGGCCAAGATTTTCTCGGATACGAACAAATAATAAACCATCCATTCCTCCAGCAATTTCTTCTATTATTGCCATAACCGATCTATCTTCATCACTTAATCTAAGTCCCGGATAGGCAACTAAAAATACGGCTTGTTCCTTATGATGACTAATTTCAATTTCTTTTGTCTTAATTGGCCATTGGGGCTCACATAGCATAGGATCGACTTTATCACCCATCTTAATACCAGAATAAAATTCTTCGATTTTATCAATCGCCATCTTATTATCTATTGCTCCACATAAGGATATGACACCATTCCTAGAGTTTACGTAATTCGAATAAAAATTTTTAAGACTCAAGGAATCATAACCCTCAATATCATCAACCACTCCTAATCTCGAATAACTATGAGCATGTTGCCCAAACAAATTTTCTCTAGCCGTTTTGACGGCAAGACTTAAAGGGCTTTCTATTTCCTCACGAATTTCTGCAATTAGTGTCGATTTTTCAATTTTAAGATCACGATCTGGAAAAATAGAACTAAGGGTAATGTCTGATACAATCTTGACACCTTCTTCAAAATCATTAGACAAAAATTCTGAGTTTATAGATAATGAATTGTTACCACCAACAGGTAAAACACTCCCTCCAAGAGATTCTATTTTTAGAGCGATCTGATCGGCTTCAAAATTCTTTGTTCCTTTTAACAGAACTCTGGAAAGCAATTGAGTCATTCCATTGCCACTTAATTTATCAGCAAAAAGGCCAGCTTTAAAAACCGTACTATATGACATCAATGGCAATCGATGATCTTCTTCTATGTATACCTTTAACCCGTTTTCAAGACTGTGATTAATGATTTTTTTCTTTATACCACGATTAATAAAAACTTCACTGCTACTTTCCTTTTTATTTCCCACCTCAACAACACTAAGCGTATCATCAATTAAATAGCGTTTAGCTACATCAAGAACATCTTCAGTCGCTACCATTGATATCCTTTTAATATATTCTTTAGTGAAATCTACATTCCTTGTAACTGACCAATTTGACCCAATATCTGAAGCCTGTCCCTGAACGGTAAGAAGCGATTCCAATTGTGAAACTAATGCGATCCTCTTTGCTTTTTGAATTTCTTCCTCGTCAATCCCCTCATTTTTTACCTTATTCAAGATATCAAATACCTTTTGTTCGACGGCGTGTTTATTGCTTGAATCAATACCAGCACCTATAGCAAATATTCCTGCATAACTAGGTGTATATGAGTACGCATTTATGCTGTGAACTAAACCCAACTCTTCCTTTAAAGATCTAAATAATCTAGAGCTTCGCCCCTGACCAAGAATGACTGCCATTACATCTATTGCAGCAGTATCCTTATCTGTAATACTTGGAATCTTCCATGCCATCCAAAATCGAGTTATCGGATTCGTGAAATTCACAAAACTATCTCGCCTGCCTAACTGCATAGGCTCTTGAGGGACATATATTGATTGGGATATTTGCCGGGAAGGTTTCTCAAAAAACTCTTGAATTTTAGGCCTTATTTTCTCTAAAGATACATCTCCTGAAATTACTAGGAAAATATTATCAGGCACATACCGATCTTTATAATATTCAACAACATCGGAATGGCTAAGACTATTAAAATTATCTAAATACCCGATGACAGGAAGACCAAAAGGATGCTTTTGGTAGCAGGTATTAAACATTTCCTGACTAGCAACCTTATCCGCATCATCCTTTCCCATTGATATTTCTCTCCTTATAACTTCACGCTCAGGCTCAAATTCTTTCTTAGGAAAAATTGCCTGGAAGACAATATCATGAAGAATCTCAATCGCCTTCTCTATACCATTGGCAGGAGAATCAATATAATAAACAGTTCGATCAAAAGAAGTATAAGCATTAATATTTCCACCTATTGAACTAACATCTTGAGCAATACAAAGAGACTCACGATGCTTAGTACCTTTAAATACCATATGTTCTACGAAATGAGAAACACCAGTTCCTAGATGCTTACCCTCATGTATTGACCCAGTTTCACACCAAGCTTGTAAACTAACTACTGGATTAGAATGATCCTCTCTAACAATTACGTTTAAACCATTTCCGAGCTTAAACCGCTCAGTTCTAAGATCAGGAAACTTAATCTCTTTCATTAACGAGCACTAAAATCATGAGAGTCATTACTTTTCTTTCCAAGTCTTTTACTTTTTGGCAAAAAAGGATCTACAAAAGCTTCCTCAAAATCATAAACACCTATAAAATCTTCTTCTTGGTCTCGTTCACTTTTACCGAATGCACCAACTTCAATAAGATTAAAAACCATTTTACCAACATCCTCAGAACAAGATAAGCCCCACTCCTGAAGTAACGTCATACTCATAGGCCCAAATTGTTTAAGCATTCTTTCTCTAAAAGCTGCTAAAAGCTCAGCTCCTGAAACATGCTTGTTTTCACCACCTGAAGCCTTGCGCTGTTTGTCGACAGCTTGCAATAACACTTCCTGTAGGAAATAATATGAATCTTCTGAATAACTAGAGTCCATTTTTAGGACTTCTTCAACGGCATCATGAAAATCAGGTTTTTGCACTTTATTAAGTTGATTAATCTATCTTTTAAACTCTTTATCCAACTCGTCAAGATATTCAGAAAGTTTATCTTTTCTTGGGGGAAGCGGTCGACTCAATTCATTGTATGTTTTTTGATAATTTTGGAAATTATCACTTCTATTCTTTATTTGTGTAGCTTCAAACCAATTAAGATAGTCCCTCGCTTGATTTGTAGATTTGATCATAGAACTCCGAATGTATTGGAGATCTTTAAGCCTTTGATCAACACCCTTAATTTTACCTGTCGAAATGTTAATTAAAATTTTCTGATACTCTTGTATAATTGGTCGAAAAAGAGGAAATGCACGATAACTCAATTTTAAAAGTTTAGATTCATTAATTTTTAAACTTCTCTCTACTGATATACTCTTATCATCTTTTCTTACGATCTCTTTATAATCATTAATATCATAAATTAAAAATTCATATTCTGATTTTCCTTCATTAAGATCTTCAAGACTTTCTACGTCTTGGTTCTTCGACTTTTTAAAAAAATACTTGATAGCATCTCCCAAATTTTTCTTATTCTTATTAGAAATATTTTTGTTTTTAGCGCTCACTATTTTAATCTTAAGGCATTCAACTAATTCTTTCTCAGTTTCAATCGGACTCAAAATTTCTGTAGCATTAGGCTCAGCCATACGAGCACACTCCATAACCCACCAGTCTTCTAGACTTTCATTTGCGCTACCATTATTTGTGAAAAATCGCTTTACACTATCGAGAGATTTTTCATCACCAGAATTAAAATCTAAAAGGTATTTCTGTAATCGAGAAGCCCCATCATCTTGGCTTAATAAAGCATAAACTAACGCCCCACAAGAAGTCCTATAAACCCCTTCTGAAATAGAATCCATTTTCCCTATATCTGATACGACTATTTCTTTTAGAGATAACACTTTTCCCTTTCTTAAAAACTTAGATAATGAACCGTCATTCAATTTTCTTCCCTCATAACTCAACACTTCAGCTAAACCTATCCTAATCCAATCAGGAATAACTCCATTTTTATTTGCAGTCACCACCCTCTTTCCGCTTTTAATTATTAGTTCCGCAACTAGTAATTTTACTAGCTCCTCTTTTAATAAATGTGCCTTGAACTTATCTCCTAGATTTATATCAATTTGAAATCTGAATTTATCGTCTGGCAATTTAAAGATATTCGGTTTTATGGGTGAACCAGTGTTAATATCTCTTAAATCCCCCCTAATCTGTATAACCAAAGGGTAGCGCCATCTATCTCGTAGCTTTAGTAAACTCAAAAGCTCACTCTTTGTTCTCTCACAAAACACACACATTGCTCCTCTGGCTACACTGTCATCACCATGAACAATAAACTGCCTGGTTGAACTTCTACTGATTCCTGTATCAGGAAGCACATTAACAGCCTTATCTTGAGAATATGATGAATCTAATAAAAAAAACAAAACAACAATCAAAAAAGCACACCTATTATTTAATGTAGTTATGAGGGGCATCATGACTCTAATTATTTTCATTGTCTCCTCTGCTCAAGTTGAAGCCAATTTTCTTTAAGTGTAATAGAGATTGGTCGTGAAAGCATTTCTTTTTCACTGTCAAAAAGATCAGAAATACCTACGATTCCAGGATAAAGCAAAGAAACGAATCCTCCAGGAACATTTAATCTCCCAAATTTTCCTGACCTAACTGTAATTTCAATACCTCTCATTGTTGAAACTACATTGAATTTAGCACTAAAAGTCAACGGTAGTTCATTCAATTTCCTAATAATAATTAGATCAAACGCACCATCTTCAAGTTTTACTGCAAGAGAATTGAATTTTACTAATTCACTGAAGGGATCTTTTTCCTTCCCAACTATAACTGAATTCAAATACTGATTCAAAGCCGCTTCACTGCATTCAAAATCACTCCCATTATCAAGTGCTTCTTTTACTCTCAAAAGAATATCATTAGGTGATCTATTAGCATTGTCTCCTAAATCGACATCACTCAAATCCTCAGCAGAAAAAATTAATAAATGAACCCAAGCGATGACAAGTATGACAATTAAACAAAATAAATTAGATATAAAAACCTTAACAAATGGTTTTAGACGCGGCACAAAATTTATTCAATAGGGTTATTTTTATATTAGGTATCTTTTTTCTTATTTTTCTTAGCTTTAGGTTTCTTATTTTCTGAGTCTGAACTTGATTTTTTCTTATCAGCATCAGCCTTAGCTCCAGCCTTATATGAATCACTCCTGTAATCAGTCTCATAGAAGCCTGAACCTTTAAAAATAACACCAGCTCCAGTACCAAGCAATCGCTCAACTAGCCCTCCACAATTCTTATCTTGGCACTTTTTAAGTTTTCTATCTTTCATAGACTGAAAGACCTCAAATGTTTGTTCGCATTTTTCGCAATAATATTCGTAAGTCGGCATTTAATAAACAATTTATAACTTTAGGTGAACTATAGAGACATAATAAAAAGGCTAATTAGAATTCTTCAACTTCTTGACCAAAGCAATTAACTAAACTTAAGTGTTTAGAACAATAAACTTGTCAAATCTGGTGAACAAAAAACTTAATTTATTAGTTATTCCGATAATATGTAGTTTTTTAAACTGCAGTTGTTCTTTTAACCCATATGATTTTGGTAACGGAAGCACCTCATATCTTGGCCCTGTTGGAGGAAATATTCCAATATCTCAATTGCAAGGCCCCATAGATTCAGTGTCATTTTGGGATCCTGGAAACGCAAAAGGTAATCCGCTTGTTAGGATTAATCTAAAGCAGCAAAGAGCTAAGTTTTATAAAGGATCAACATTAATAGGTATATCAAAAATCTCAAGTGGTAGAGAAGGATTTGGTACTCCTTCTGGAAGTTATAAAATCTTACAGAAAAACGCTGACCACATTTCAAATATTTATGGCGTATGGAAAACACCTGATGGAACAATCGTCAATGATGATGTGGACCTTCGAAAACAACCTGTTCCTCCTCCCGGACTCATTTATGAAGGTGCGGCAATGCCAAACTTTATGCGTATCACTCAAGGTGGTGTTGGAATGCATGCAGGATACATTCCAGGATACCCCGCTTCTCACGGATGCATTAGAATGCCAGAAAGAATGTCCCGCATATTTTTTGAAAATGTTTCAATCGGAACTCCTGTTATTGTGGAGCCATAACACTCTCTATTAATGAATCATGATATAGAAATCGAACCCGCTTCTTTAGAAGCCTGGCTAGAGGATTCCAATAAAAAAAACCCAAGATTAATTGACTGCAGAGAACCCGAAGAAAGATTAATATGTTATATAAAGGAATCTGAACTTATACCGCTCAAGGAAATCGAGAGCGCTATTAGCGAGTGGCACAGTGATTACAAACAGAACTTTGTAATTTACTGTCATCATGGAATAAGATCTTTGCAAGCCGCACAATTCTTGAGGGAACAAGGATTTGAAAACGCCTACAGCCTAGCAGGAGGAATTGAAAAGTGGGCTATAGATATCGATCAAGAACTTACAAGATATTAAAAACATTAGAATAACTACTTAGACTGACTGCGATAATAAGTCTTTAACCTAAGTCCATTTAGTCTAATGAATCCGGTCGCATCATCCTGATTATAAGCTTCCTCAGCACCACCTTCCATTGTCGCAATATCCTCACTATATAGACTTGCCTTACTCTTAACCCCTGCAGAAATAACATTACCCTTGTATAATTTGAGCCTAACCTCACCAGATACATTCTTTTGACTTTCTTTCACTAACGCCTGAATAGATTCTCTCTCAGGAGAAAACCAGAAACCATTGTAAACTAATTCTGCATATTTAGGAATCAGCGAATCTCGAATATGCATCACCTCACGGTCCATGGTAAGACTTTCCATGATTCTATGGGCATCAAAAAGAATTGCACCACCTGGCGTCTCGTAAACTCCTCGGCTTTTCATACCTACGAATCGATTCTCCACCATATCAACTCTACCTATTCCATTTCTACCACCAAGACAATTTAACAAGACCATTACAGAGTAAGGCGAAAGCTTTTGATAATCTCCAAGAGAACCTTGAGCCTCTAGATTGAAATCATTAATTGCTTGTTCTATGCCATTAAATTGAAGCCCCACTATATTACCTTTATCAAACAAAATTTGTACGTATTCAGGAGCATCAGGGGCTTCCTCAGGAGAAACAGAAAGAACGTACATGGACTTACAATCTTCTGTACTAGCATCATACCAAGGGTCTTCAAGTATCCCGCTTTCAAAGCTTATATGGAGTAGATTACGGTCCATCGAATATGGCTTTGATGCACTTGCTTGAACTGGAATACCCTGTTTTTCAGCGTAACTAATCATTTCAGCACGCCCAGGAAATTCCTCTCGAAATTCAGCCATCCTCCAAGGAGCTATCATCTCCATATCAGGTGCTAGCGCAGCTGCAGAAAGCTCAAATCTTACCTGATCGTTACCCTTTCCTGTCGCTCCATGAGCAAAAGAATCTGCACCTTCCTGTTTAGCTATTTCAATCATTCCTTTAGTAATCACCGGGCGCGCAATACTCGTTCCTAACCAATACTTCCCTTCATAAATCGCTCCAGCTTGAAACATTGGGAATATAAAATCCTCTGCAAACTCTTCTTTGAGATCACCTATAAAACATTTTGAAGCACCGGTGTTTAATGCTTTTTCTTCTAAACCGTCGAGTTCTTCTCCTTGACCAACATCGGCACAATAGGCGATAACTTCGGCATTATAATGCTCCTTCAACCATAATAAGAGAACTGAGGTATCGAGACCTCCTGAATATGCTACAATAATCTTTTTGCTCATACTGGACTTGATAGTAAATCAGAGGTTAACTTTGTCAATTCATGCAATCAATCATCTCTTTACTTTATATCGGTCTGGGTGGATTCATTGGGGCAGTTTCAAGGTGGGGACTAAGCCATATAATTCGAAAATCTACGGCTGATGGAGCATTTCCACTATCTACATTGATTGTCAATCTAATCGGATGCCTTGGAATTGGAGTTGCTTATTCAATATGGGAAAATAACAACAGCGCCAAATTAATCATAATTATTGGATTTTTAGGTGGCTTTACTACATTCTCAACATTTGCCTACGAAACATTGTCACTTATTAAGAACGGAAATACTCTGACTGCAATTAGCTACGTCACATCAAGTAGCATAATAGGTGTGTTTTTAGTTTGGGTAGGAATGAAATTCAGCTCCTAATTGATTCACTCCTAAGTTTTAGTTAACAGGCATTCTTACAAATTTCTGAAAAGCTTTCAGCTTCCAAACTAGCTCCACCCACCAGGGCGCCATCAACATCTTCCTGAGACATAAGTTCCTGTGTATTTGCTGGCTTTACACTACCACCATACTGAATCCTGATGCTCTGAGAAATTTCTTCACCGAACATATCCTTCAATACTGACCTAGAAAAGGCATGCGCTTCCTGAGCCTGATCAGGACTTGCTGTTCTTCCGGTTCCAATAGCCCAAACAGGCTCATAAGCTATAACTGTATCAGGCATATTCTCAGAACTTAATCCATTTAACCCTTCCTCAATTTGTCGTCGAAGCACATCTTCAATTTTACCACCATCTCTTTCTTCTAATGTTTCACCTATACAGACTATCGGCTTAACACCAGCAGCATGTAAGGCCTTAGCCTTAGAATTAATCATCGAATCACTTTCACCAAAAATAGCTCTTCTCTCGCTATGTCCGATTATAACATAATCAACACCTATCTCTTTGAGCATGCCTATACTAATTTCTGCAGTAAATGCACCACTTTCCTCAAAATAACAATTTTGAGCAGCTAGCATAGTAGTATCACTGTTAGCTAAAGCTTCTTTAACAGCAGGAAGAGCAACAAAAGCGGGAGCTAAAACAATATCAACTTCAGTAGAACCACCAATGTGGTTCTCAAACAAATCGACAAATTCTACAGCCTCTTTAGGCGTCTTGTTCATTTTCCAGTTAGCTGCAATTATAGGTTTACGGTTCATAACTATTTGTAATGTAAGGTTAAATTATTATCTGATTATTAAATTATATATCATCAAGAGAATCGACTCCTGGAAGTATTTTACCTTCAAGAAGTTCAAGAGAGGCCCCTCCTCCTGTAGATATAAAAGTCACATTATCGGCAAAACCAAATTTTTTCACCGCAGTAACAGAATCTCCGCCGCCAATTATACTTAATGCATTACTATTTGCTATTGCTTCAGCCAACATTTTGGTACCCTTAGAAAAAGCCT
>CABXDI010000007.1 GCA_902510815.1 uncultured Verrucomicrobiota bacterium
GCTTAGTTTTTTATCGTTTTGATAACATACTACTCTTATGAGGGTAGGTAAAGGGGCGGGTACTGAGTTAACACAATTCAACTAAGAGTCAACGCGATTAAACAAATCCTGCGAAAAATGCGTCAATTTTTTCATTTTATCTGATATATATGAAAATTTAATTAACTTTATTTATTCTTTCTACGTCCGCCCCCAGTTCTTATTTGTGCAGGCTTCTTAGCTTTCTTCTGTTGGTTAGGCGCTCCTAATCCAGGTTTATGAATTGTTCGGTCTATTTTTTTTAACTCAACGTCTTTTCCAAATTTCTTGGTTACCCAAGTCTGCCCGATACTAAAAATATTTCCAGCAGTCCAATATAAGGCTAAAGCTGATGCAAAATTATAACAAATAACAGTTATGAAAACTGGCATTATCGTCATGATAATTTGCATTTGCTTCTGATTAGGGCCAGCAGTTTGTGGAGTCATTCTCATTTGCATCATCATGGTAATTCCCATAAGCAGAGGCAAAATGTTAACAGGAAACCCTCCAACATACATAATTGTATCAGGCAAAGACAAATCAGTAACCCATCCTAGCCAAGGTTCATGCCGAAGCTCCACTGCAGCTCTAAGCATTGCAAAGTAACCAATAAATATTGGCATTTGCAGAAGTAGCGGTAGACACCCTCCAATAGGATTAACTCCATAATCCCTATATAAGCTCATGGTCTCTTTCTGCATTTTTTGAGGATCATCTTTATACTTTTCCTTAATTTCTTGCATCATTGGAGCAAGCTTACCCATCTTCTTCATTGCGCGCGTCCCCCTTGCAGTTACGGGCCAAATTACTAAACGCATAATTATTGTTATTGAAATGATAGACCAACCGTAGTTACCGAAAAAACCATGCAACCAATTCATTAATAAACTTAAAAGAACAGCAAAAGGTTGTGCAACAAACCCAAATATCGGCATCCTATCAAATCCCACAATCTTACTCCTATCCCCTTCTAGTAATTTAAGCGTTTGATAATCTTTGGGGCCTAAATAAATCTCGTATTGCCAACTCTTGAATTCACTTGGTCCAAGAGTAACGTTCTGTGGTAATCCCAGACCAGAAATTACCCGAACCTCATCTCCACTCCCGTCATCATATCGCGAAGCCCAGATCTTAGATTCGTATGGATTTTTTATATAGATATTCGTAGAAAAGAATTGATTACTAACCCCTAACCATTGGAGGCGTTCTAGTAATTCTTTTCCTTGAATATCATCTTTGTCTTTTTTCAAATAACTAAGATTCCTAAACTCGTCATCTCCATCTGAAAGATATTCCAATCCAGTATAAAGATCACTTGAATTTCCAGCATCTAATTTTCCAGATGCTCCTGTAAAGATATAGTAATCATTCAAACTAACATTACCTTCTTTACCTAAATATCTCATTTGAAGAGTCATATTCACTATGTGGCCTTTACCGAGCTCATCACTTTTAGTAAGAGTAAATAGCTTTGTGACCTCTAGTTTTTCTGCTGTGATGGCTTTTAGAACAATTCTACCCTCTTCCTGTTCAAGTATTTCATACTCTAAATCTTTATAATTATCACGCCCACCACTAAGGGAACCTATCGGATATTTAATTCCAGAGTTTAAAACAATCCTAGGCGACTCTTCTAACCCTTTTTCTAATGCTTTATTTTCACTATAAACATAATGATTAAGCATATTTGCCTTTTTAATGCCTCCACCGTCATTAGTGAAAATTAACTCAATAACATCATTTTTAAGACTAACCGTTTTTTCAATAAACTTTTTAGACTTTGAATTCTCTTCTGAGGCACCTGCGAGACTGGAGGCAGCCTCTTCTTGTTCTTCTTCTGTTTCTGTTTCTGTTTCTGTTTCTGTTTCTAAGATTGGTTGTTGCTCAGCAATTGTCTGTTGATACTTTTTATTAGAATCTAACCACAGGTACAGACCAAGAGAACAGGCTATTATAACGATCCAAGCTTTTCTATCCATTTTCTAATTTTCTAATTACAAATTTTCTCTGAATTTTCACTATTAATTTCATTCCTCAAGGGAACTGGGTCATGCCCCTGCCCTCCCCAAGGAGAACATCGAAAGATTCTCTTTAGTCCTAATATAGATCCTTTTAAAACGCCATAAATTTGAACGGCATCTAAAAAGTATTGTGAACATGTTGGAGTGAATCTACATCCACAATTAGGCCCTCCAATACAATGTAAAATTGGCGAAATACAGATCTGATAAAATCTTATTAGTAGTTTAAATAAAAACTTTATCATTATTTATTTAATAGTAATTCCTGACTTTTTTCCAAGATTATTCCAATCAGACTCTAGATTACGAAAAGTTGCATCCTTTGAACGGTATCTAGGAATAATGACCATGTAACCTGAAAATTCCAAAGAATTACAAAATGATGATAATAAGCCTTTTATTCTTCTTCTGACTAAATTTCTTGTAACCGCATTACCTATTTTCTTAGTCACAATAATACCAAATTTAAACCGAGAACTCAATTGATGATCCTCAAGTAAGGCCATAACTAAGTAACGACCTGAATAAGATCTACCTTCTTGCCTAACTCGTAAGAACTCTGAACGCGAGTTCATACGAAATTGACGCTTTAAGCGCATGTTTGAATTTTTTTTTGTAGGCCTAAAAAATAGACCTTAAATACAAATATTATTTACCGTGTTGGTTAACGTGGCGCTTATAGTGTAATTCTGCTCCCTTAGGTATTAGCCTCTTCCTACCTTTTTGCCTACGCCTTTTAATAATACCACGGCCACTCTTGGTCTTCATACGCGCACGAAAACCGTGCTGACGCTTACGACTACGTTTAGATGGCTGATATGTGCGTTTCATGGTAATTAAATTTGTTTATGCCACATTTCTGAACTCACAATAGAATTTCAGAGGGCGGACATAATACTTCTAATATCATCACAGTCAAGGCGACTATTTAAGCAATAAAGTATACGAAAATTACTTAATTTATGTAAACATATTGGGAAAATGAAACATTTTACAATTTAAGTAGTTATTTCAGTATAATTAAGCAATTATCGTTGAGAAAAAATAAGAAAACTGCGGTTAATTACAACATTAATGAGAATCCTAGCTCTATCACTATCCATTTTCACTTTCCTATGCAGCCTCAAGGCTAAAGATGAAAACCCGCCTGACCCTGGAGCCAGAACTTGGTCACATGTAGATGGCAGAAAGCTCAAAGCAGGCATAATAGATGCGACAGATGAAAAAGTAACTTTAAGAGCACCCAACGGTAAAAAGGGGGCGATTAAATTAAAAGACCTAAGCAACGAAGATCAAGTTTACGTAAAAAAATGGATTAATAACAACGCTAAACCTGAGAGCTTCGGAGAACCCGACAGAGTAATAGAAATAACCACTCTAAAGGGTGAAATGAAATATAATAAACCTGTTATAACCGTTTATCCTGGTAAAAAGATCAAATTAATACTGCGTAACAATGATGATATGCACCACAACTTGGTAATCACAAAACGTGGAAAAGGTAATGATTTAAAAGTTGCACAAGAAGCTTGGAAACTTGGAGCTGACGGCTTTGCTAAAGATTGGATCCCTAATCATCCTGATTTACTTTATTCGACAAAAATGGCGGACCCGCACTCTTCCGCAACTCTATATTTCATTGCTCCAAAGAAAACAGGGAAATATCCATACGTTTGCACATTGCCAGGTCACGCACAAGTGATGCGTGGAACTATGATTGTATCTAAAGAAATGAATCCATTGAGTGAACTGACCTTCACCTCATTCAAGGGAAATTGGAAAAAAATTCCGGATTGGAACAAACTAGAACCTACAGGCACTGATCATGTGCCAAGTGGAAAGTTTGATCTTTCTTGTACTAAGGAAACTGATTCTTTCGGTTTAGTTTTTAGAGGAAACATCGAAGCTCCTAAATCGGGTTCATATACTTTTACATTAAATTCTGATGATGGTTCTAGACTTCTAATAGATCAAAAAACAGTTGTTGATAATGACGGTATACACGGAGCCCTTTTAAAATCCGGAAAGATAAATTTAGAAAAAGGCTTACATCATATCGAAGTTCAATACTTTGAAGCGCGAGGAGGTGAAGAATTATATGTGGGTTGGAGATTACCAGGATCTAAAAAGGAAATGGCATTATCCATTAACAAGGGCCCATCAAGTGGAAATTCACCTAGTGGACAATTACTAGTTGCGGAAAATGAGGCTCGAATTTACAGAAATTTCATTAAAGACGCCGGCCCCAGGGCAATTGGAGTCGGATACCCTAACGGAATCAACATTGCTTATGATGCCAATAATATGCGGATAGCTTTAATCTGGCAGGGTGATTTTATTGATGCAAAGAGACATTGGAATGGTAGAGGACAAGGGTTTCAACCTCCTTCTGGAGAATCAGTAATCACTGGATCCCCTGGAGTCCCATTTGCCGTGATCAATTCTCCTAATTCGCCATGGCCAAAAACTTACCTAAGAAATGATAATGCTCAACTACCACCCTTAGATGAAGGATATTTTTTCAAAGGCTATCATCTTGCAGGTCAAAGCAGAGTCCCTACTTTCAAATATAATTTTGGCAAGTTATCAGTAATTGATAAACCTACTCCAAAAAGCGAACCAGAAGCTTCCTTAATTCGCACTCTGACTATTAACGGTGAAAGTGAGGATAATCTCTATTTCAGAGCAGCTGTTGGAGAATCAATCGAAAAAATCGAGGAGAATACGTTTTTGATTGATGATGTTTCTAGTATGAATTTGCAATCAGACAGCAAAGTAATTATTCGCGAAAGTGAAGGAAAAAAAGAACTGCTCGTACCCATACAATTCAAAAACAAATCAGCGACCGTAAAACAAACAATTAGCTGGCAATAATAGATTCTAATGAGAACTACACTTTACTCAATATTCATATTAAACTGTTTTTACTTAAACAGTCATAGTCAAAATCCCACTGAAGAATCTAATCATTACCCGATCACTGAAATCCCAATTCCTGATAATCTTGTACTAGAGGTGGGCGGAATTGAAATATTACCAGACAATAAAATCGCTGTAAGCTCAAGAAGAGGCGACATTTATGTTGTAGAAGGTGCATACACCGAGAATCCTGACGATGACAAATGGACGCCATGGGCCATTGGTCTCCATGAAGTTCTTGGTCTAGCATGGAAAGACGGTTGGTTGTATGCAACTCAAAGACCGGAAGTCACAAGAATGAAAGATACTGATGGGGATTTGCGCGCAGATATTTTCGAAAGTGTTTCATCAGCATGGGGCATTAATGGAGACTATCATGAGTATGCTTTTGGTTCACGCCATGACCCTGAAGGTAATATATGGGTCGTACTTTGTCTGACTGGATCAGGGGGAGCTAGCTCAGACTTTAGAGGTTGGTGTGTTAGAATTACACCTGATGGCAAAATGCTACCAACTACAAGTGGAATACGTTCTCCGGGTGGAATAGGTCAAAATCATGTTGGCGACATGTTCTATTGTGACAATCAAGGCTTATGGAATGGCACGAGCTCTATAAAGCCTCTTCCCGTAGGTGGGTTTGTAGGTAATCCAACTGGAAATAAATATTATGAATTAACCGAAGCGATTGGCAAGAGACCTAAGGATCCAAAAAGCGGAAGTCGCATCTCAATAGAGAGAGACAAAATTCCAGAACTTATTCCGCCAGCGGCAATGTTCCCTCATGGAAAGCTCAGTAACTCCCCCACTGGAATAGCATGTGACACAACTGGTGAATTTGGACCATTCAAAAATCAGTTGTTTGTTGGTGAACAAACTATGTCAACAGTGCTTAGGGTCGCACTTGAAAAAATTAATGGAGTGTACCAAGGAGCTGCTTTCCCATTTCGAGGAAGGTTTAAGTCAGGTAATGTCGCCGTCAGACTCGGACCAGATGGAAGCATGTTTGTAGGTGGTACTGATAGAGGTTGGGGTGCTAGAGGAGGAAAACGCTTCGCGTTAGAGCGCTGTCATTTCAATGGGAAAGTTCCTTTTGAAGTCCTAAAAATTGAAGCTAAACCAGATGGGTTCAAGGTTAATTTTACAGAAGAGATTAATAAGTCTAGCGCCGCTGCTATCGAAAGCTACACGATTAGTTGTTACACGTATATTTATCAGAGCGGATATGGAAGTCCAGTCGTCGATAAGAGTACACCTATAATCAAATCAGCAACTGTCTTGGAAGACAACAAAAGCGTTCACCTTAAAATTGAGGGTCTAGTCAAAGGAAACATTCATGAGATAAACTTTCCTGGAATTAGAAACTTAAACGACAACAATTTATTACATTCAGTAGGCTATTACACTTTAAATGAAATTCCGTTGAAGAAGTAAGATCTTTATAAATTTTAATTCAAATAAATAATACTCCTAATTTTTCTGGGTATAAAAAAATTTAAAAAGTAGCATCTTTTTACTCTACGGAATTCTATTAGAGTGGTAAATTAATGGATGCACTTTGTACTATCATTTTTTTTATTAATTATCCCTTTCCTAAATTTGCAGGGTTCCGAAGCATGGAAAAGCAGCGAACCTCTTGCCAACTTTCATCTCAAAGCAAATTACCAAAGTTCTAAAGACGGAATTATAAAATTTAGAACCGGCGAAGCGTCAATCGATCTAAAAGTCACTTCTGGATCAAAAGGAACCATAGAATTCGCAGCAAGCCAAAAGCCAGGTGAAGAAGGTCGCTTAAAGACTTGGATGAACAGAGAAGAAGTTGGAGAGGTTATTAATTATGGTAAATCCAATGGACATGTAAATGAGAAAACAAACTCCTCTTTTTTTATTTCAACTGGCAAGCAATCGACAGAAACTTTTGACCTAAGTAAGGATTTTACCACTTACGTGAAATTTAAAACAAAAAGTAGTGGGACTTTATTTTCTAAATCTGTACCCGGCAATAAATGGCTTGAAAACGGCAGGGTTCTGTATGTACATGACGGTAGATTAGTTTATGACATTGGCTGGAAAGGTCAAATTAGTGGAGGAGAAAAAATTGATGATGGAAAATGGCATGAAGCAGCACTGGTTACAAATTCAGGAAATGTAAAAATTTTTCTGGACGGAAAATTAATACAATCCAAAAATAATTTTTCTGCAGAAAGAGCAAAAGGTACACGTTTCCAAATAGGCAAATGCTCAACTGACTTTGGGGGAGACTTTCAAGGAGAAATTGCTAACATTAGACACTGGAAAAGAGCACTTAATGATAATGAAATTAAGTTAGCAGTTTCAAAAAGGATAGATGAAACAAATACCCCTGACTTCAACTGGACGTCAAAAAATATAAACTCACTAAACTCCATATCCTCTAAAAGAATTAAACCAATTATAATTAATGGATACCTTGCTGCAGATACAATTATCAGCCCAAGTAATGAAGGTATCAGTATTTCAAATGTCGTTATTTCGAAATTGGGAGAAGTCGACCATTCACAAATTGTCAGCAACTGGGATCACAATAGTTTAGACAGGGGTGCAAGAATTTATAATGGGCTTTGCGTAACTTGTCACGGAACAGACAAGTTGGAAGGCACTTTACCTACTGCTCTTAGATTTCACAAAGGACAGTTTAAGAACGGTAAAGACCCTTTATCAATGTACTCAACTCTTACGAAAGGATACAATCAAATGGTCGCACAAACGTGGATGACTCCACAGCAAAAATGGGATGTAATTCAATATATAAGAGAAACTTTCATCAAAAAACAAAATCCATCTCAATTCGAAGAAGTTGATGAGAAGTACATTAATACATTACCCAGAGGCTTAGATATTGGACCTCAAAACCCAACTATTTTTGGCGCCGAAGAACCGAAATGGAAGAAAATGGATTACGGCCCTGTACAATTTTGGACGATTCAGGTTTCTCCAGGAAATATTGCATACAAAGGGATAGCAATAAGACTCGACGAGGGACCTGGTGGTATTGCAAAGGGGAATAAATGGATTCTTTATGACCATGACACTATGAGAGTGGCATCAGCATGGACTGGTGAAGGTTACATCGACTGGCGCGGAATCGCATTTGATCAGTCTCATGGGAGTCATGCATCATTGGTCGGATCAAAAGTTTTTGAAAATCCGATTGGTCCAGGAATAGCTAACCCAAAAAATGGTAGTTTCAAAGATCCTCGATTCTTAGGTAGAGACGGCAAACCATATGGACCTTTACCTAAGGAATGGACCCATTACAAAGGAACTTACCTGCATGGAGGTAGAGCTATTATTAAATATACAATTGGTGACACTATGGTTCATGAACTGCCAGGATATGAGATTTTGGGTGATAAAATAATTATTACAAGAACCGTTGAGATCAATTCCTCTAAAGAACCAATCAGAATAAAAATCGCACCTTTAAGTACATCGGTTTCAATTAAAGGAAACAATAAAATAACGATAGACAAGAATGATGGAAATTTTCACACTCTTAGTATTCCAGCAACTAATGACAAATTAAGCGTCAAGGTTCTAATTTCAAAATTAAGCCAAGATGACCTTAATAAACATCTAGCCAGCAGTGGCAATCCCATTTCACTTAATCCCTTAACTGGAGGAAGTATAAAAAGGTGGCCTACGATAGTGACCACAGAAGGAATTAACGGAGGAAAAAACACTGCCTTTGAAATCGATGAGGTAAAACTGCCTACAAACAATCCATGGAACTCATGGATGAGGCTTGGAGGATTCGATTTTTTTCCAGACGGCAAGAAAGCTGCTGTTGCTACATGGCTAGGAGATGTTTTTATTGTTGACGGAATAAAAGATAAATTTAGCAAACATAACTGGCAAAGAATAGCAACAGGTCTATTCCAACCCCTCGGAGTAAAAATCGTAGATGGATCAATCTATGTCACATGTAGAGACCAAATTGCCAAGCTTCATGACCTAAATGGTGACAACGAAATTGATTACATTGAAAGCTTTAACAATGATCATCAAGTCACTGAGCATTTCCATGAATTCGCAATGGGCCTTCAAACTGATAGCCAAGGAAATTTCTACTACGCCAAATCAGCTAGACATGCCAAAACTGCACTTGTCCCCCATCATGGTACGTTAATTAAGGTCAGTGCAAATGGTGAGCAATCCGAAATTATTGCAAATGGTTTTAGAGCAGCCAATGGAGTTTGCCTAAACCCTGATGGCACATTTATCGTAACGGATCAAGAAGGACACTGGAATCCGAAAAATAGAATAAACTATGTGAAAAAAGGAGGGTTTTATGGAAACATGTTTGGTTATCATGATGTCACCGACAATAGTGACTCAGCAATGGAACAACCTCTCTGTTGGATCACTAATAGTTTTGATAGAAGCCCCGGTGAGCTTATGTGGGTACCAGAAAAAGCTAAATGGGGTGCACTTAATGGTAAACTATTAAATCTTAGTTATGGTACTGGAAAGATTTTCTTGGTGCCACATGAAAAGTTTAATGGGCAAGCCCAGGGAGGAATGATATCAATTGGATTGGACTTCCCTACAGGATTAATGCGTGGAAGATTTCATCCAGAAAATGGCCAACTTTACGCAACTGGCATGTTTGCTTGGGCTGGAAGCAAACGTGGCGATGGAGGTTTATACAGAATTCGTCATACCCAAATTTCACCAAATCTTCCAATTTCTTTAAAAGCTACAAAAAATGGTATTGAACTAGAATTCACTACTCAACTTGATGAAGAACAGGCCAAAGATTTGAAATCATACCAGATTAAGGTCTGGGATCTTAAAAGAACAAGAAACTATGGTTCAAAGCATTACAACGAACGGATACTGAAAGTACAAGAAGTTATACTTCCAAAAGAAAAAAGAATAATTCGCTTAGTTATACCCGAATTAAAACCTACCTGGGGAATGTCAATTCGCTATAAACTGAAAAACGCAAGCGGTGAGGAATTCAATGGAGAAATTAATAATTCCATTCATCAAATGCCAAAAACTTAATTAATTCATTAAATTTAAGCCCTAAATTTTTTTTAATCTTATCTTGGATATTTTCCTACAGCCTTTTTTAATTTTGAACGAGCACTGTCCAAATCTCCTGAATTAATATCTTTAATAGCATCATTCAAATCAACATCAGCTTCTTCGGATAGTTGCTGACGTCTGACAACCTCACGTTCAGCAGCACCTAGAACTTCAGAAGTATTAATTTCTTTTCTTCGCACTTTATCCATCCCCTGTGGCTTAACAATAATTGAACCATCTTGACGCTGGGTTTTAGGTGCAACTGATTGACTACCATCAAAACCTGTTTGTTGAGAGTCAAGAATAACAGGGAGGGAGTCCGTAGAATTACAGGAATTTATTATTATACAGCTAAAAGCAACGAATAGACTTTTTGATATTTTCATAATAACAGTAATATATCTTTCAATTTTCCATATAACCTAATCTTCGCAACCAATCTTCAAGAAGTAACGACCATTTCTTATTACCTTCACGACCAAGCCCAACACCATGCCTACCTTTTTGAAAGAGGTGAAATTCACAAGGCACGCCAAACTTTCTTAAAGATGAAATGAATAGCAACGCATTCTCTGCAGGCACTGCACTATCCTCATCGGTGTGAAAAATGAATGTTCTCGGAGTTTTACTGTTAACTTGTGTTTCAAGGGACATTCTTTCTACTAGTTTTTGATTTGGATTCACTCCCAAAAGGTTAATTCTAGAACCTCCATGAGTGATTCCTTTTTTCATAGATATAACTGGATAAGCTAAAATCATAAAATCAGGTCTATCTGAAAGATCTGTGAACTGAGTTCCAGCAGTAGCAGCTAGATGCCCACCAGCAGAGAATCCCATCACTCCTAACTTTTCAGGATCAACCTTATACTTTTTAGCATTTTTTCTAACATACTTTATTGCTTGCTGAACATCATTCCTAGGCAGAGGATGTTTGTATGGAGACACTCGATACTTAAGCACGAATGCCGCAAAGCCTCTTTTAGAAAACCACTCCCCCACTTCATTACCTTCGTAACTCATCACACATGTTCCATAACCACCTCCTGGACAAATAACAACTGCTGGCGCTTTAACTGACTTTGTATTGGGGAGATGGATTGTTAATGTGACATTCTGAGCCCCTTTTCCTGTATCTAAGTCTTGCCAAATTTTTACCGTTTCAGATTTAAGGTTTAAATCCAAAACGCTTAAAAAGGCTACGGACAGAATAAGTACTTTCATAAATTATTTGAGTGATTTTTTGACTAATAAGTTTAACTCATGAGGTTTATAAGGTTTTGGTAAAACAGCATCAAAACCGTAAGATTTTGGATCAGCCATCACTGGGTCATCTGAATAACCACTAGAAACAATCGCAACTACATTAGGATCAACCTCACGTATTTTTCTAATTGCATCAGCACCACCCATTCCATTAGGAATTGATAAATCCATAATCAATAAATCAAAAGGATTACCTGATTCAAATTTTTCTATGTAAACCTTAATAGCTTCTTCACCCTCTTGCGTTTCCGTAACCATATAACCCTCCTTTTCAAGGTTGGCTACTAGCAGCTGCCTAATTAGCGAATCATCTTCTAATATCAAAATTTCGAAAGATTCTTCACTCAATTCTCCACTTACATCTTTGAAATCAGATTCCGTGTCATTAATTAATACAGGCAAGGCAACGTAAATCGATGTGCCTTTTCCAATCGTAGATTCAACGACAATGCTTCCTTCATGAGCTTGAATTATAGACTGGCAAACTGTAAGCCCTATACCGGTGGCATTAGCATCACTCTTTGTGGTATGATAAGGCTCAAATATTTTAGATCTTTCACTGTTATCAATCCCCTTTCCATTATCTGAAACTTCAATCAAAACATAATTAGATGATGAGTTTAGTTCTAGAGATTTTTTAAAAGTCCTACGTAGATCGGAATCAATTGCTAAGCTTTTAATTCTAATTGCAATATTACCACCATCTGGCATTGCTTCTTCGGCGTTTTTGATGAGATTTTCCAAAACACGCCTCAATTGACCAGGGTCAGCATCAACGGTGCATACTGTTTTAGGCAAATCAAAATTATAACTAATATTTTTGATTTTATCGATTTCTTTACTTACACCATAAACCATCTTACCTAGATCTACATGTTGCTTTATGGGTGCACCTCCTTTCGCAAAAGTTAGTAATTGCTGAATTCTATTCTGCGCACGAATGGTTCCAGACAAAGCATTCTCTACCTCATCAAATCCTTCAGCACCCTTCGAAAGCTTAACATTAGCTAATGAGAGATTCCCCAAAATAACAGTTAGTAGATTATTGAAATCGTGAGCAAAACCCCTAGCCATTAAACTAAGACTCTCCAACCTTTCCATTCGAAGCTCACTTTGAGATTCTTGAATTCTAGTAGTCACATCTGATATCTGCATCATCATTCCTTTACCATAAGGATAACCACTTAATTCATGCCAGCTCCCAACCCTATCATTAAAAAGATCAAACCTAAAATCATGACGATTAGTCATAGCAGATTTCGCCTTATCTACATCGACATCAGAAATACCAGAAGGCAATAAATCCCATAAATTATTACCCATTAATCGACCGCTTCTTGATTTAAAAAAATCTAATGTAGGATTATTTGTAAATTTCAAATTCCAACATTCGTTTACCAAAAATAATGGCTCTGCCAAACCATCGACAATCTTTTTAATAGACTCATCTTCATTATCATCATGAATTAAATCATTAGGTTGACGAAAAACCACAACTAAACCCACTAACGAGCCGTCTTGATCTTTAAGTGGAGATGCGCTGTTGTGAATTGGAATTTTTCTACCAAACTTATTATCAAGAAAAAAACTCTCTGAAATTTCGTCGGCTTGACTTCCTCTAAAAGTTTCAACAAGAGCCTCTTTACCAGAACTATCAGTTACAGGAAATACATCTTGAAGAACCATCCTTCTTGCTTCTGTTAAGGTCCACCCTGTGAGGGCTTCTGCCACCGGGTTCATATATGTCACATTTCCAACGATATCAGTCGAAATGAGGCCGTCAGGCATAGATTTAATTGCATTAAAAAACTGCTTTTCATGACCAATATTCTCTTCTTTATATTGCAAGTTTAGAATGGCTAATTCAATGGCACTCTTAAGATCGCTTTCATTAAAAGGCTTTATTATATAATAATTCGATCCCTTCAGGTTTGATTTAACATAAGCCTTTGTTTCTTTATCAGGGGTCAAGAAAAGTATTGGTTTTCTATGACTAAATCTAATTTTAGAGGCCAAACTAATTGACTTCATTGTCCCTGATTCATTTAAGTTCAAAATAACCAATTCGGGATTCCTTTTGTTTATGTCATCAAGGGCTTCACATTCATTTCGGGCGACAATCGGAGAACCGACACCAAGATCAATTAATGAACGTGTAACACATTCCAAATCTACTCCATTTTGATCTACTAAAAGAATTCGAGAATGTTTCATTTTATTAATCTCAAAATTTTACCTCTATTCTTCTATCTCAAATTTAATTGCAATTTCATTAACCAAATCGGAGCTCAGCTCAAATGAACCCTGCACCTTCTTAAGCATTAGATCTATGAATTCTAACTGACTGCCGAAGAAATTATCTGAAAAAGTTCCAGGTGTTTCAAAGTCACCATCATGCGTTATTGAAACCAATCCTGAACCGTTATTTTTATCTATTAGCATTGAAAAACTAACTATAATATCTGAAAAGTGTTCATGCGCATTCTCAAAGATATTTTTCATGATCCCGTTAATTATTAACGAAAGAGGCATGGAGACCATCATCGGAATCTTAACCTCAGAGGAGGAAATTTTTTCTTTGAAAACCTTATTCCCATCTTCGACTAGCTGCAGGTAATTTATATGAACTTCAGGGTCTGATTCTTTGGGGGAAAATTTGATCAAAGACTTAAGAAGAATTGAGCAATAATCTCCAAAGCTCACTAAGTCGCATTCTTTATTTTCTAAACGGAATGATTTTAAAAGTGATAGAGCTTCGACCCGTGACTTCATTATCTTTATTGATTCCATGCTACTCGAATCAAAATCACTTAGAACATTAAATAAAAGCTCAAGGTTAGTCTCTTTTGTTTCTTCAAAAACTGATCTTGGCTCACTCACCGCTAAACGCTTAACTCCTTGGCATTGTTGAGAAGTAACATCGACAATAGAAAGCAGAACCCCTCCATCCCTCATGATACATGGTTTGAAATTTAAGACACTCTTTCCAAATGTATCACTTTTGACTGGAATCGATTCAGCAATTCCTCTCGACCATACCAGAGAATACCAACGACTTACGATTTCTTTTCTTTCCTCATCATTACTTGCTATTACATAGTCAGTTAACCAGTCATCAAATTTATCAATGTCTGATATTTCTGATCCCATAATTTTTTCTGCCTCCATATTGGCGTAACTTACTTTTCCCTCAATGTTTATGACAATAACCGCAGAAGGTAACAGGTTTGCGATATCAGAAAACATAGTAAATTTTCTTTCCAACTCGCTTAATCTCTTTTTCGCACGATCAAGTTCGACAAGAGAACTCGCGAGCTCTGCCTCAAAACGTGCTGCTTCATCAGGTTTAGATGGAATTGAAATTGCATTTAATGAACCTGAATCCCCCTCATTAGAAATTGAGAAAATTCCATCATAAATTCCAAGTCTTATAAGGCCATTAACTTTACCATTATGTCCTCTTTTGGGGGAATTTGACCATATAATCTTGGTTAAATTACCATCACTATCAGAAATAAAATCTTCACTCGTATCTGGAAAATTGAAATTTTGATCATTCAGCAATTTTTGGGAAAATCCAGAAAATTGGGCCTTAGATTTCTCTCTCTCAACTCCTCGAAGAAACACCTCCCAATAATATGCACCTTGTTCAGAAAATGGATCCCAATCTCCCAATTGTTTAGCAGCTCTATTACTTCGAATGATCCTGCCTTCAATATCAAGAATAAGAACAGGGATGACTGAACTTGACATTATCGCTTGCTCCGAGTCTAACTCCAAAGTCTGTTTGCTTTTTAGTTGTTTCTCCTTTTGTATCGATTGGCAACACACAGTAAAACCGGAGAGCGTGCAGCTAGAATCAAACCACGGTCTCATATGCCACTTAATCCACTCTTGTTCACCATTACCCCATTTCACTAACTCCTCTCCAATTTGCTCTGATTTTAGGCGCAAGCAATCATCACAGAGCAATCTCCAACTCTTCGAAAGACTCGATATTGATTCAAATTGCCCCAGACCATCTGCATCCCGAAAAGCATGACCAATCGTTATTTGCCAACTCCGATTACTTAAGATGAATTGGGATTTCATATCAAATATTGCCATTGGAAATGGACAATTATCTAACATGCTAATAATATGACTATCGCTTGAGACCCTTTCGGTTACTCTTGTCGCAGTCTTCCCATAGCCTCTTTTGACAACAACAATATCTGAATCTTCTTCTGATGAATTAATACCCTTAAGTTTACCCTTCGGAAATTCATCGAATCTCTCTGTTGAGACAATCAATTCATCATTTTTTTGGCGATAACCAGATTCTATCAATTCTGAATTACCTGAAACGATATTCGTAGAATCAGAAATATTTTTTACAATCTCTTGCACTTCAGCTAAGAATTCATGAGAACCAAATTCTGAGGAAATGATAAAATCCAATTCTTCTTTGAATTTAAATCTCTCCTCTGGCCCAATAGCAATAATGCTTGGGTGTTTTGAATTAGAGTTTTTTTCTCTTAATTCTTTGATGATAAATGAAAAATTTTCTAAATCAGATGGCAGTGTAAAAACGACTAGTGATTGATCCGTAAAATTTCCCAATACTTCATCAATTGATTTGCATAAAACTGATTTATACCCACTACTTTTTAAAAGAGCAGAGATCAGTCTTCTATTTTCATCCTCATTAGCAACTATTAAAGCACTACGGTCACGATTCATTTGAATCGTGACATCCTCTGAACCAATATCCTGCTGAGCTTTTTTATTCAATATTGTTTATTATAAAGGATCAATTTTCTTATATTAGTCAGATTTACATAATGTAACAAGGCTAATGCCCGTAAACTCCAATTAATGTTTCGAAATTTTGTTGTAAATCATACCGATATATTGGCACTATAATACGATGAAGAGTAACTACCTTGACGTGGAAGGTTGCTAACTAAATTAATTATAAATCAGAAGTGCGAAATAAAATAATCTACCTTTATCTATTCCTTGCCCTCTTAGCAATTTCCAACTCAGACCAAAGTCTTACAGATCAGTGGCCTGAATTTAGAGGGCCATCTGGAAATGGCATCGTTAATGGCAATAAAAGAGGGTTACCTATTAGTTGGTCAGAAAATAAAAATATATCTTGGAAAACAAAAATTAACGGGAAGGCCTGGTCTTCTCCTGTTATTTGGGATAATCAAGTATGGATCACTAATTCAACAAAAAATGGTGAATCAATGGGGGCCATTTGTTTAGATAAAAAAGATGGTAAAATTTTATACAATATTAATCTTTTTAATAATGAATCCGTCGAACCACTTGGAAATAATGTAAATAGTTACGGATCTCCTTCCCCAGTCATCGAAGCAGGTATGGTTTATATACATTTTGGTAGTTATGGAACGGCAGCAATCAACACTAAAAATGGCAAAGAAGTCTGGAGAAGAATGGACTTGAAGTGTAGACATTTCAGGGGACCCGGATCTTCACCAGTGATATATAATGACACTTTGATTCTCACAATGGATGGAGTTGATTATCAATATATCGTTGCGCTCGACAAAAATTCTGGAAAGACAAAATGGAAAACTGATAGATCCACTAAATGGGACGACATTGAACCAAACGGGAAAATTCGTGGAGAAGGTGACTTAAGGAAAGCATATACAACGCCAACATTCACAAGTATTTCTGGCAAAACTATCATGATAAGCCCAGGTGCTAAATCGTGCTTTGCTTATAACCCATCGACCGGCCAGGAAATCTGGAACATCACTTACTCCGGTTACTCCAATGCTTCTAGGTCAGTCATTTACAAAGACAGCATAATCATCAATTCTGGATACGGGAAACCTCATCTCATCTCAGTTAAAATAGATCCAAATGCAAATGGAGACATAACAAAAACACATACCAATTGGGATATCTTTAAAAGAGTACCAAAACGCTCATCTCCAATAATCATTGGTGAACAACTTTATATGACTACTGATGAAGGTATTCTAAGTTGTTTAGACCCAAAAACTGGAGATGCACTCTGGAACGATCGTATACCTGGACACTATTCAGCATCACCAATTCTAGCAGATGGAAGACTATATTTCTTCAGTGAAATGGGCGATTGTTATGTAATCGCTCCAGGAAAAACATATGAACTTATCTCCAGAAATAAATTAGACGATGGCTTCATGGCCTCTCCAGCTGTATCTGGCAGAGCCATTTATGCGAGAAGTAAAACACATGTTTACAGAATTGAAAAACTATAGACACTTTCATTTTCGAAACTTTAAAACCTTAAAAGATCTACCCATAGTCGAGGGATGAATTAGCATCTTAAATTGATTAATTAATTGCATATTTTTGGCACTTTGATCTCCTGATTTCTCAATACACAACAGCCATTGCTCTGCAGATTTTGTGAGAAATCGATATTGATCAATAGGCTCCTCGGTAATAAATCCAAGTGTTTCTGCTGAGGCTCTAAACCAATCAAAGTCCACATTAGAGGTAATATCATTATTACCTGGAGATGATAAAACATTGTTAACGTGTTGATGCCTCGAATAAGCTCTCACTGTACCATTTGATCTACTTATATCCATTAGCTCATCATGACTCGATCCGTAGTCTACAAAATAACCCTCTAATTTAACAAAGCTTGAATGAATATAAGAGAGGAGCTGTTCGAAATTTATATTCACTTCTGCTGTAAATCCATCTGGTAAATCTTTAGGAAAATCGACGACTCGGGAAATCAAAGAATCATTCTGAATCCTTCTTTCCGCCTCTATTAATTTCATTTTATTCCCATTTCTATTAATCCCAACACCCAATTCCATCCATTTTTTATCTCTAAATCTAACTCGTCTAAAAGGCAACGCGTCTAAGACCTCATTTCCAATTAGTACGCCGTACAAATTATTTTCTTCTTTTAGGTCTGATATTACTGAAATATTCCCTATTCCCTCTGAATTCAAACGAGCCCTTAAAGCCTGCCTCTTTAAGCTAAAAGGCTCAACAATAATATAATTTATACGCTCAAATAAATTCTTACTCAAAAGCATCGAAAATTCACCCATAATATCTAAAGCTAAATCCCCATTCTCAGCCCCTAATTCAACAACTACTACTTTCTCAGTAGAATTAAAAAAAGTTTCCAAAACCTTTGCAAAATGATGGGCCAAGATTAATCCATAACACTTACCAATACTCACAGAAGTAATAAAATCCGCATCCTTACCAACCCTTTCAATGTTTTTGGTATAATATCCTAATTCAGGATGGTACAAAGAAAGCTCCATAAAACGCTCGAAAGAAATGAAACCATCTCTTTCATTGATCTCATGAGTAATTAAATCAAAGAGATCCTCACTCCCATCATTGGTTAATTCAGTTGCTTGCTCTAGCATTCTCTTCATTTTATAATGTAATATTCCTATTATATTCACGTATGTAATAGGTAAGGCACATGAATTTAAATAGGCAAAATCGAAGAAGAAGTCGACCCAAACTCTATAAAAGAAGATGGTTTCAAATTCTATTTCTATTATTTACTACTCCTATAGTTATTGCGATATTTTATTCTATAGCCATTCTCAAATCGCACCAAGAAAAGGCGCAGAATTTCGATCTCTCTGCAATAACTAAACTTGAGGTGCCCAGTAGGATTTATGACAGGAAAGGGACTGAGATCGGTCAAATAAAAATTGAAGACCGTCGACCAATTAAATTAGATAAGGTTCCTTATCACGTTATTCAAGCATTAACCGCCGTTGAGGATTCTAGATTCTTTGAACACCAAGGAGTAGACTTCATTGGAATCGCTAGAGCTATAATTCTAAATATTAAAGCTAAACGGATAACACAAGGCGCAAGCACTATCACTCAACAACTCGCTAAACAGTGCTATGCAGAGTTAAAAAATGTTCGCAATTTAGATAACAAAATTACCGAAGCTTTCTTAGCAAATAAGATTGAAAAAAAATTCTCTAAATCAGAAATTTTAGAACATTACTTAAATAGAATTTATTTTGGGAGCGGCTACTTTGGGATAGAATCCGCTTCGAGAGGGTATTTCGGTAAATCAACATCAGAGATTAATGTATTAGAAGCTGCTACAATTTGTGGATTAATCAAAAACCCATCAAGACTATCTCCAAAAAACAATATTAAACAATCCACAAAAGCCCGCAACCACGTACTAAGCAGGATGAATGCTGAAGGCATGATTTCTAATAAAGAACTGGTTGAGTACCGCAATAATCCTATAAAGCTTACAGATTCTATAGCTGACCAGAACTCTTACGTGCAGGAAATGGTTAGAATTCAGGTTCTGAAAATTATCGGGCTAGAACTTGCTGGAAGAGGAGGCTTAAAAATTAATACTACAATAGACCATGAAACTCAAAAAACATCCATTCAAAGCTTGTTAAGAAATCTTAAAAAGACAGAAGAACATCCAGAATTCAAACACCAGACATACTCGCAATATCAGGAAAAAGAAGCAGTTCCAAAATCTTTAACGATAAATAGTAATAAAAGTTCACTTCCAGATTATCTTCAAGGGGCTCTTATAATGATTGAAAATAAAACTGGTGAAATCATTGCACTTGTTGGAGGCAGGAATTTCAAGCACAGTCAATTTAATAGAGCAACACAATCAAAACGACCCACAGGCACAGCGTTTAAACCCTTCGTATATGCTGCCGCCTTTGAAGGAGGAGACTTTTTTCCAGGTTCAATCCTTAATGATTCCCCGATAGACAATAGGTCAGTAGCTATCGGTGGAAACACTGGAATACTTGGTGAGTGGGGAAGCGAATCACAAACCGTTTCTTACAAAGGAAAAATTACTGCTAGAGAAGCATTATATAATTCTAAAAATGCAGCATCAGTAAGACTAGGAAAAGCTCTTGGTAGGAAAAAAGTAATTAACCTCGTTAAAAATGCAGGCATCAAATCCTCAATGGATGATTATGATAAAACTTTTCTTGGCAGCAGCTCTACACGCCTGGAAGAAATATGCAGAGCATTTAGTGTTTTTCCAAATGGAGGAGAAAACATTAATAAAGTACATATCATTTCATCTATCATTTCTCCAAATAAGAAAATAATATTTAATCAAAATTTACCGGATAAAAATAGAGTGCTAGGTAAAACCGCTGCTTACCAAGTACATAGCTGTTTACATGATTCACTATCAAAAGGAACCGCCAAACTTGTATATCAAAAATATGGGCTGCGAGATAAAACGGCGGCAGGCAAGACAGGGACATCTTACAACTTTACTGATCATTGGTTTGTTGGTTACAACAGCTCTGTAACTTGTGCTGTATGGGCAGGTTTTGACAAACCGAAAATGATTTATAGAGGCGCCTTTAGCAAGGACACCGTTTTACCTGTCTGGGTTGATACTATGAATGCATCACTAGCTTCCTTTCCTCCTAAACCAATAGAAATTCCTCAAAGTGCTACGACAATAGAAATATGTTTAAAGTCAGGATTAAGAGCAACTGACTCTTGTTATGAAGAAACGGTAGGTGAAGATGAAGGAATCAGAAAAATTGTAAGGACAACATATCAAGAAATCATTGATAAAAAAATGGACTTTCATAAATTCTGTCAATTCCATTCAAATGGAAGTGAACTAGTGAGAAATCCAATTATAAACAGTTTAAACAATAATAATAATTTACCGACTACGAAAGCTAATGGTTCCGACGCCATATTTTTAGGCTCACCAACAGTTGTAGGTGTAAATGATCCTTATTCTTCCATAAAACCAGTTTTAAGGGCAAAAGCCGTTAACGAGGAAGAAAAATCTCCTAAGGCTACTGCTGTGGGCACTAAATTAATAGAATACGATAAACAAACCATCAGTATTACTCCGCCTGAAAAAATCAAAATTCCAAATATTGACTGATTTTTAATCGATATTCAATAAAAAGGGTAATACCTTTATCTTCAGAAACCTCCGCAAAAATGAACGAAGAAGATCAGGCAGATTTGAACTGTCCTCACTGCGAATATTCCATTCGCATTGAAGATCCTTTAGTTAATGACAAATTTCGTTGCCCCCAATGCAAAAAGACGATTAAGGATGTTCAGTCCAAATTAATACCTCTAGCATCAACTTTAAAGTCACTTCCAAAAATAAAAGATGCGGGAGAAGAACCAGTTGTAGACGATCTCATCCAAGAAGACACAAATAATAAAAGACAATTTCCCGAAACTCATCCTGAAAGATCAGAATCAAAAGTTTTAGAGAACTTCAAGAAAACGACCGAACTTGAATTTGACCATGATTTTGTTAAGAAGCAAGAAACCCTTGCGCACGAATTTGCAGTCTCACAAAGTGAGCTACTGAACTGGGATGAAGATGAAAAGAAAGAAATCACAAAACTCTCATCTGCTGCAAGGTCTAATAGAGCTATATTTATTATAATCTCATTGGTTATTGCTTCATTAAGTGTCTATATAAGCTTGAAAGGCATAAGCATTAACAGTGCAGATGTAAAAAGCATTCAACTGAAAATTGAATCAAACTCCGATCAGACTGATGAACCTGCTATTCAAAAATCCCAGACTTTTCAAGATCTAGAAAGAAATATGGGAGCGCGAGCACTACATGCTTTAGCAACTGAATCACTAATACAATTTCTTGAATCAACGGATGTAGAAACCAAAATTCAATACTGTAGGTCAGCTCAAAGAGTCAGACCATTAATGCAAAATTATTACTCAAATAGAGAGTCAGGACCAAAAAAATACAGGAGAATCAGCGAGCTCGGTGCGACTGGAACGGGCATTATTGATAAGTTTTACATACTAAAATTAAGTTTTCCAGATTTCAGTATACTGCCAGTTGTCCTTGCTTGGGAAAATGAGTCAATTTTAGTCGACTGGGAATCCTTTGTTGGATATTCAGAAATATCACTAAAAGAATTTATTCTTCAGAAATCTAGAGAATCTAAGTTATTTAGATTAAATGCTAATTCTGATAATTACTTTAACTTTCAATTTAGCGAAAATGATCACCGTTGTCTTTATCTCCGAAATTCAGAAGATTCTGAAGCCGTTTATGGCTATATAAAAAGAGGAAGCACGGTAGATAATGAACTATCTAGAATTGTTGAATCTGGAAAAACTATTAAATATTTAACGTTAAAGCTCCGCTATCCTGAAAAGCTCGGAGGTAAAAACCAAGTTATTATTGATGAAATCGTAACGCCTGGATGGTTAATTAAGTAATAACGTGAAACCTTATTTATTATTAATAAATAATTTCTGAAATTTAGAACTAATGCTTAAATCTGAAAAGGCCTCCGATGAAGAAAACTCTTGGTTAATTGCCATTTGTCCTAGTTGTTCAAAACAGATTAAAGCTAAAAAAGAAATCCTTAAATCAGCTCTGTCTATCGCTTGCCCATATTGTCAATATTCATTTAATATTGAAGAAAAGAATCCAATTGAAAAATCAAAACCCAAATATTCTAAAGCTGAAATACAAAAAGAAGCTCCTGCAAAAGGGTTAAGAAAACGAAAGGCATCAAAGAAAAAAAAGATAATCGGATGGGACCTTGAAGAAGACGATGCTGATAATGAAAATGAAATCGTAACGGCAATTGATTCATCTGGAAACAAAATCAGAAAGCTTAAGAGAAGATATAAAACGGGTAACTCTCAATCTAAAACCTACAAAAAAATAACTGGGAACGCATTACTATTACTAACAGGTGGAGGAATACTATTAATTGGTACAATATTCTACAAAGGAATTAGCACTATTACTCGAGACATTTCGTCACCAAATGGTATTAATCGTATCGATTTCCCTAATAAAATATCACTAAAACCAATATCAGGTTTCCTTACAATTTCAGAAAAAGAAAAATGCTTGAGTATCATCTCTTCATTTATGGCAACACAGGATGAAAACAAAATTAATGAACTGGTTGTTCATCCAGAAATTACTATTCCTAGAATTTTGGAAGGCACTTATAGCCCTAGAAATGAAACCTATGAAGGCATCCGAGATGACATAAAAATTCAAATAGCAGGCAAGTATGTAATACTATTAAGTGTTAAGATTGCTAATGAATTAAGAAGCCGAACATTTGCTTTTGAGCAAACTCAAGAGTCCATAAAAATGAACTGGGAAGTTTCTTTTGGGTATCAAGTCATGACGGTTAAAGATTTCATTGCAAGTAAAACTGAAGAACCTACTGAATTTAGAGTTTCAATGCGCTTATCAGATTATTACGCCCATTATTATGGAGATGAATCAAAATGGCAATGTCTTGAAATATCTTACCCAAACGATCAAACTTTTAAGACCTTTGCCTATGTAAATAGAAATTCCATATTGGGTAATAAAATTGTCACCCAACTCACACCTACAGCATCGCCTACTTTGAGATTAAATACACCAAAAGCAAAAACTCTAAGTGCCATTGTTAAACTGAAGTATCATAAACATAGTCTCGAAGATAACCAGGTGGAACTAGTAGAAATCATTCAAGATCATTGGTATTAAAAAAACAAACTCCGCTTTGTTTGAATAAAAGAGAATTACCTAGGTTGACGTAGCCCTTTAACTATCTATTTCAGGGGTTTTTGTGGGATATTTTAGTTGGAGGGAATTGCACCCTCCAAATTTTTATATGTATCTGAGAAGTTGCAAGAAAACAAGCACCGAAGATCGCAAGAATAATACATATGGCTAATAAGTAACGACTCTTACAACTTGGATGGTTTACTTGTAAAGCCTTACTGTAAAGCTTATGCAAAGTTGACTTGTGCGCTCTGTGCTTTCCCATGGAGTTCTAGGACTTGTTAGCTTCCAAGGTTTTAAGCTCAATTTTGTTTATATAAAAAAAGAGCTTCCGGAATTAACCGGAAGCTCTTAACAAAAACTACTAACTATTTTAGGGGTTTTGTGTGGGCTATTAGTTTGGAGGGAATTACACCCTCAAATTTTTATCTGCGTCTACGAAGAGCAAGAAAACCAGCAGCGAAGATCGCAAGAACTGATACGCCTGGCTCAGGAATAACGGCTCCAACTGGTGCTGCTTGGAAAGCTCCTGCAACACCTGCAGCTACTGCTGTACCACCAGCTGCACCTAGTAGTGCATTACCACTGTTAACGTCTACGCTTGCTGCAAAAAGTGGGGCATCTGCCTCAAATGTTGCACCTGTATCAATAACGAATAGGTGAGAAGAATCAGCAACTCCAGATCCGTTACCTCCAACGAGGATGATGTTCTTTCCGCTGAAAGCAGCATCACCACCATTTCCAGAACCAACTCCTGAGAAAAATCCATTTAGGTTAAATGCTGCTGCACCACCAAAGTCAGTGGCAGCACCAAATTGAGTCCAGTCAGCTGCGAGTGCGGCTTGAGCTGCACCAGCATCAGAGAAATCAGAAACTCCTGTAGTTCCGACTGCAACGAATCCTCCGCTAATTGGAGTTCCGCTAGCTTGGATTTCCCAAGTAGAACCAAAGTTACTGAAGTTAACTGTTCCTGCAGCGGCAATTCCTGCTAGGACAGCAGAAGCGATAGTGGCTGTAAAAAATGTTTTCATAGTTAGTTTTAGTAGGTTTTTGTTTATATTGTTAAATACAAAAGCTAAATAAGCATTTGTACACTAATTTATAACAGTGAGGAGACTGCAAGTCGAGAAATTTATACTATTTTTTCAGTTTTCCTGAACCTTGTATAAGTTGCTGTATATTAACGCCTTACGAATAATATCTGTTGTTTTTGGCTTAAATTGTAACTAAATGGTTAAAATTGCTCATTATTTGATCAAAAAACTACTAATTTTTTACATTAAAGTAGGTTCGATCTGATAACACGAGTTAAGCATCAAAAAATGATATTTAATCAAACGCGAAACGATAAAACTTCTTGGTATCTGGGATTGGAATACTCTTTTTCATTTCACCTTCCAATTTCGTCCATTCCATGAGGTTATCGCTCTCCTCTAAAGAAATTCCCAATTCAATTCTATTTTGATCAGGTTCTAGGCTAAATAATATCGAACCAGCCCTGGCATCTCGAATTTGATCAAGAGTAGGACGTTTTTCTAAATCAACAATTTGTTGATCTCTTTCAATAATTGCTGCCTGAAATTCTGAAATCTGATCTGCTATTTGTTGAATTTTTTGGTTCATCAAATCGAGCCTTTGATTCAATTCAGATATTTCATCCTCCTTATCATTAAGCTTCGATTCTAAAATATTGATTTTTTCAAAAGCTTCTTTTGTTAGAGAAGTTAAAACAGATCCCAAATATCGAGTATTGGTAAGATCCGCTGTCCGAAGATCTGCTCCGTAACCCACTAAAAAACTTCCATCAATAGATAACATCCAGCCAGAAGGTAAACTCTTGGGGGTGCCAATAATAAAACCCGAAACAACTTGAAAAAGGTTTGCGCCTGCAAATTCAACATCTCCTAAATTACTATTGAAAAATAAAGCCCTCGTAAGGTTTGAATTATTAAAGTTTGAATTCGACATGACTGCCCGACTAAATATTGTGCCAATCAAACTTGCTGAGCTTATATCCGCGTTTATTACAATTGCTCTCTCTAAACTAGCCCCATCCAAATTAGAATTCTTGAGGTTACTAAAGCTTAAATTCGTTCCTTGTAATATAGCGTTTTCTAAATTTGCACCCTGTAAATCAGCATTTTCTAGATTTGCTCTCATAAGGTTAGCTCCTTTGAGATTAGTACCTTTTAAATCTGCACCGCGTAAATCTTCATTAGGTCCTATCTTAAGACCATTTACTATACCTGTTCCATCATCACCAATTTGCGCAACAAGTATAGATTGGCAAAATGTAATGAGCGAAATTATAATAAGTATCAGTGCCTTCATGGCCCCCATTAAACTTCTCTATAATCGAATCAACAAATAAAAACCCTATAAATAATATCTATTATAGAGAATTGCTCAATTTTTTCCTCGAATCAGACATTATTATGTCTAACTCAATTAATAAGATTTATACCATTTTATAAAACTCTTCCCACCCTTGACGGGGCTTGATAGAAAGCCTCGCATTAGCCAGTTTGTCATTAGTTATTTGCTTCGTCTTAGGATCAAACTTGATATTACGGTTGTAATATTGAGCAATACAACCAAGCGTTAGAACTTGAGTAAGTAGACCTCCAACGCTAAATGGAGACCAAGTTTTACCATTGCCAAGACACGCTTGTATAAATGACTCTGAATGATTGTCACGAATGTTTTCAGTCTTTAAATCTAGATCTTTTGATTTCTCATAGGGAAACAATCGCGAACTACCTCCATGAGAATTACGCTGAACCATATAGTCCTCTCCATCAACCTTGAACAAGGTTCCTGCACCTCCGAGCCGAGGGGCTTTTTCCGAATTGTCCCAGTATTTCTTTGGAACTGAGGCCTGACAATTTACACCATCCTTCCAATTAAGTTTCAATGCTGGATGTTTACCTCGAGCAGGAAAGCTAAACTCCATATGAGAATTGAGTGGAAAGATAATTTTATTATGATCATCCATGCGTTGAGCCTTAACTTCAGTAGGTAAACCTAAATCAAGGTAATGATGAATCATATCAATAATATGACACCCCCAATCCCCTAACATCCCAGAACCGTAAGGATGAAAACCACGCCACTCAAAAGTATGATACATTCGGCTAAAGGAGTGATACTCGGCTGGTCCAAGCCACATATTCCAATCCATACCCTTTGGTTTAGCTTCCTCTTTTGGCCATGCATTAATTCGTTTATCCTTCTGCATAAAGAAACAACTCGGCCCTTTCCACGCATCAACTTGTGTAACATTCTTAATAATACCCTTCTTGACCCATTCACGAAATTGATTCGATGAGGTTCCTGTATGACCTTGATTACCCATTTGAGTAACCACACCGAATTTTTTTTCTGCCTTCATCAGAAGTTCTGCCTCCTGGAAAGAATGTGTAAGTGGCTTTTCTACATAAACATGTTTACCCATAGACATTGCTAATATCGTGGCACAGAAATGAGAATGATCTGGGACCACTACACTAACCGCATCGATATCGTTTCCAGATTTATCCATCATTTCACGGAAGTCTGCATACCTCTTTACTTTAGGCCAACGGGTGAGATTCTTTTTTACATTGCGAGCTGAGTAATCTACGTCAGCAAATGCTACGGGTTGTGCGTTACCTTTATTACAAAGACCTGGAATCACGCCGCCAGCCCGCCCCCCTACGCCTACACATCCGAGGTTAATTCTCTTACTCGGTGGTTGTGGGTCCCCTTCTGCTCTAACTCCTGTTGCTAGGTATGAAGGAATAAAAGTTAAACCTAAATTTTTAGAGGTTTTTTTTAGCGCATCACGACGATTAATTCTCATTTAATGTTTTTATAGTTCTAATAATAAACCTATTTCAATTGGATAATTCATTCAAGAATGAAGCCTCATCAAAATTGATTAATAGTAGGAAAATCTCTCTTCCTTAAAATGGATAGCAGGGAGTTAATGAAAAATCGAAAAACTCTTAGGTGAGAAAAGCTAATTTTAAAAACCCTTTCTATAAACGCAATCCGCCTCACCAGTTAACTGGTGAGGCGGAACAGCCGCGTCAAAATTGACGCTCTTAAATCAGTTTTATTTTAGAGGTCGAGTCCGTTAGGGATTGCAACACTAACTGAACCGGCATCACCTTTGCGCTGGATAGCATATCCTGAAGCAAGAGTTTCACCACCTTTGTCAGCATCACCTGCTCCAACGGCTTTCCAACCTTTAGAAGCTGGAGGAAATCCACCGCCGTCTGTGTAGTAGTACTGAGCGTATCCACCGTTTCCGTCTGGGCTCCAAATAAGGTCACCTGCTCCATTATTTCCTTTAGCAATAAAGTTCTCAATACCTGTGTCAGCAAGTGCAACACCTACTGGGAGAACACGATTCAAAAAGTTGAATCCGCTATTAACACTGAAAGATGTAGCTTCTGTACGAACGTGACCTACGAATACGATATCAAGGTCTGCCGCCTGACGACGCTGAACAAAGATACCTGCTGTGAAAGGAACTGAAGCTCCTGCTTGATCCGCAGCACCAGCACCAATTGCACGCCATCCTGCTGGACGTGGTGGGAATCCTACACCGTCATCATAGAAAATCTGAGAGAATCCATCTGCAGTTGGAATCCAAACAACATCAGCTGAAGAAGCGTTACCTGCTCCAAGTCCTGCTGAGTTATCTGCACCAAATAAAGAACCAACTGTTACGTCAGCGCGGATCTCATAAGAGTCACCAGAGCTTACTGCGAGGTCAGTTGTAAGTGAAGTTGCATCGAATCCTGTTACAGCAGCACTAGCACCTGAAGTGATGTTTTGAACTGTGTAAGAAACTCCGTCATCAAGAAGTGCAGTGAAATCTGCATCGTTGTCTGTAGCTGCGTCCGCATCGAACTCACCAGCTGCAGCAATTGCATTTCCAACGTTAACACCCATCAAGGTGAAAGAATTGCCTTTGGCTGTTTCAGTATGGTAACCAACTGGCTTGGTTGTTGCTGTCTGAGCGCTTACGACGCTCATGCTTACGAGGATTCCCAAAAGGGTAAATTTTATTTTCATGGCTGTAGTTTGTGGGTGTTTGTTTTAATTATTAAAATAACTGATTTATAACAATTTAACGGTTTCATCGCATTCAATCAACACTTTTAAGTGATGAAAACTATGAAATTGTTGTAACTTAAAAAAAATTCAATTTTCTTCATTTTAACCTATAAAAATAGACTTTTAATGTCTTATCTTGATTGTGAGAATGGAAAATTTACCAGATTTCGTGAAGAAAACTTAAGTATTTTAAGAACTTTTTATGACTCTTTATTCGATTTTTTCCGGAACAATTTATTGAAAATACCCTTTTTCTTTTGTTTCGATTTTTCAATTGGTCTCGATGAAGGTTTTGACGCTTCTTCTTGAGGCAAAGGAGGTTCGACAAAAACCTTACCTTTACTACCTAAAACTTTATTACCATTTGGAAATAGAGCCGGATCCAACTCAGGTTCGCTACTACCTGCCTCTATCGCATTTTCTCCAACGATCGTTTCACGAATCTCTTTAATATTTTTTTCAATTAAATCATCCGTCGTCTCAATGATATGCGGTTGAAGAAAAATTAATAATTCTTTTCGATTCTTTTGTTTAGATGTCGAACCTAAGAGATTTTTAACCAATGGAATTTTTGTTAGAAAAGGTAATCCCGTTACCAGTTCATTATCATCCTCTTGGATAATGCCACCTAATACCACAATTGCTTTATTGGGTAATCGGACAGTTGTCTCAAATTGCTGAGTCGCAATGTCAGGAACCTCATTACCTCCTATGACTGTAGTACCAGTGATATTTTCATTTTCCTGAGAAACGGTTAACGTGACTTCATCTTTAGAGTTAATAAGAGGAACAACATCAAGTCTGAGAAGAACTTCCTCAAAACCAATACTAGAAGAAACATTACCACCTGCATCAAGACTCGAAATGCTCTGAGTCGGTACAGCAACTCTCTCTCCAGAAGCAATACTCGCAAGCTGGTTATTAGCAGTAAAAACAAATGGTCTAGAAATAACTTCGAAACGATTTGTACTCTCAAGAGCTTGGATATATCCATTAAAGTAATCTCCAACTTGAGCCCAAACACCTAATCCATCGGGAGTAGGAAAAGAGTCTGCAACAGCTGCTAGATTTGCGACATCGATTACTCCTACTCCTCCAGTAGCTGTTTTATAACTACCGGCAACATTGACCGTCTCACCATCAACGCTGATCTCTTCGACAGTACGAAGAAGGTCCTTACCAAATTTAATGTCATCTCCGAGTGAAACCTGTGCAATAACCGCATTAATATAAACTTGCCTTGGTCTTATATCAATTTCATCTAAGAGTTGATCAATTATTCTGAGTTGTTCTGGTGGGCCGGAAACGACAATATTATTCAATTGAGAATCTCCTATAAGTAAGGTGTTTCCAATGAGCACGGAATCTGGTCCAGCAAGTTCAGATGGACTGGAAAGACTACTACCTCCTAAACCTCCTCCACCACTAGTACCAGAGAACCCGCCTGTGGTTGTTCTAGATGAACGGCTCGAGCCACGACTACTTGATCCAGTAATACCACCTGCACCTGTACGTGAACTTGAAGTAGCTCCTCTTCTAGAGCTGCTAGAGGTTCCCCCTGCTCCCGAAGTTCCACCATCTACAAATCTTGAAAGTGCATTGGTAGCAACTGGCATAAAATCAATTACTGGAATGTACTTAAGTTCACGCTTAAGAAAATTATCAATCTTACTCGGTGCATCAAAAATTTCGACCAAGCTAGATATGTATGCAATGTCTACAGGTCTAGCTATGACTAGAATCGAGTTTGTCCTAGTAATTGCTTGGATCTGGATAGTATTACCATCTGGTGCAGATTGAGGAGAGGGCTGGCCAGCGTTACCATTATTATTGGGTGCTTGAGTCCTTCCAGCTGGACTAATAACCACGTTGGTCCTTGGACTTGATGATCCACTGCCACTACGACCAGAGGATTGAGCTTGCAGAATCTCATTTAGAGAAGCAGCAACTTCTTGAGCATCTGCCCTAACCAATTCTATTGACTCAGGGGTTACTCCAGTTCCAGGAACATCAATCTGGTCCTTTAATTGAACTAGGGTTCTTACAAGGGGCACGTTATCTGTGATAACAATGGCATTCACATTAGTAACTGGAGCTATACTACTGTAAGGATTAGGCCTAGACACGACTTGGAAAACTCGCAATGCATCCTCAGGTGAAACATAATCAAATTTCATCACATAAGTAACAATTCGATCTCCTTCTGGAAGATCTTCTGCAGTAAGATAAATTCTTGGGTCAAGCTTTATACCAACTGGTGATTTCCCTGCTGCGTTAATTAAAACATCAGTCTTCTCGTCCTTCTCAATAATTGCAAATCCATTCAATAGTAAAGAACCCTTGATGAATTCTATAGCCTCCTCGGGCTCCATATCGATTTGAGAATTAATGGTAATAGATGAACCTGCCACAGAACCATCTACCATTAATCTTTTGCCACTTATGGCCTCATACCTAGGAATAACAAATTCACCTATCGGAACATTCACCCAGTTGATAGTTTCAGCTACTGCCTTATGCAACGGAGAAACGATAATGATCGCAAGAAAAACTAACAGCAATCGGTGAGGTTTTTTTATCAATTTATACATTTTGAGGTATCCTTTTTGGGGGGATTAAATTTTTATTTTCTTTTTAAGCCTGTAATTATTTTCTAGGTGGAGGCAAGGTCACGCGCCTCTTTGAATCATTGGTATTAGATCCCTTAGAAGATCTTGCCTTAAGCATTTGTTCACGAATCTTTGCTCTTGCCGCTTCCTGCTGTTTTTTAATTTCGGCAACTTTTTGATCAGTAACCCCAGGAGGGCGAGCTGGCAGCTTACCTGTAGTTTTCTGAGAGGCCGCCTTCTTGGGTGCCGGAGCCCCTTTGACAGGCGAGCTGAGTCTCTTCGAATCAAAACTAAGAGGGCCTGAATGGCCTCCCCCTGTTAAGTAAATAGTGGTCTCCCCAATAACACCATTACTCTCAACTTTAGTCAATTTAACCCCCTCATCAGTTTCATCACCTACACTCAGCAAACGAAACTCACCTTTCTTATTGGTTAAGCCTACAGTGTATTGATCGCCAAACTTATCTACAGCCGCTAGTCTCCAACCCTCCCATGGACTAGGTCCTGTCTCTTTTGCTGGCGGTGCTGGTGGTTCCACGATTTTTCTAGAAAATGGAGAATCACTCCAAGTCGGAGAGTGCCTCTGATAATCATAAGATGCCTTCTCGTCTGGGTGCTCATGATTAGGAATTAATTGTACACTTGGTTCAACCGTTTCAAAAGTTGGCACTTCTGGTTGAGCTTCTGGTTGAGCTTCTGGTTGAGCTTCTGGTTGAGCTTCTGGCTTAGCTGGGTCTTTTTTGCTCTTTAACAATGCTTCCTCTATTCCTTGAGAATTCAGAATGATAGGAAAAAGGCAGATAATACCATATACCAAATACTTTGTTTTTTTATTAAATAAATTACCAATCATTTTGCAGCTGTAAGTTTAGCGTTATTTAGATAGTTCTCCAAGTTTCCAACAGCAGCCGATAATGAAACACTAACAGTGCTACCAGAATTTACTTCTGTGGAATACCATCGAGCGAGGATAAATGCACATTTAAGTATAGTAGGATCCTTCCTGTCCGCTTCGAATTGAATATTCGGAATAGCATAATAACCATGTTTAATAGTACCATTTTGTATATTGGAATGATTAGCGGCTTGGATGAGTGACACTAACTTCATGATCGACATTGCAGAACCTGAAGCATTTACGTTTAGAGCAATCTGATTATAATTGGCTGTTGCTATCATTTCTGTTGGTTTAATAACAAGACTAGTCTCTGAAACTCCAGCCCCGAGTGCGCACGCCTTTAAATGAGCTTCAATTTCAACAGCAGCAGCTTCTTCACTAACAAATGCAGGTTGAGGACACTGATTAAGAAGAAATTTTCTCCGCTTTTCCCAATTTGGCCTCGTCTTTTCAAGACCTTTGTACTGAGCTAATTCTAATTCTAATTTATCCTTATCTTGACGTTTCTCGATCTTCTTTTCCTCAAGACTCGAATACCCTACAAAATTGACTACAGCAAAAAGAGCAATGCCCAGTATCGCCATCAAATTTTTTTCGCTTTTTTGTAGAGCCATTAGAATTTATTTAAATTTTAATTAATATATTTTGATTCAGACTGAATCTGAAAAGTTGCGGTTCGGTCTTTTTTTCTAGGATCAACCTGCGGCCTTTTAATCCAAGCCCATTTATAGTTTTCTTTAAGCCCTTGAGCCTCACTAAGGGTCTTATAAAAAGCATAAGCTGCATTAGTATCCTTGCTTTGACCTTCAATAACCATTACTCCATTATTCACCCTAAAACCAGTAAACCTAAGGTCCTCAGGAGGCATTGCATTAGTTGCAAGGTGTAACAACTGAGCTGGAAAAACATTGGAATCAAGTGTTGGTTTCAATGCATTCCATTTATTTTCAAAATCAGGTATCCAATCAACACTAGCTTTTATTTCTTCCACATCAGCCGCAATATTGTCGGCCTCAGATTTAATAGAAAAGTAACCCCATAATAAAAGGGCTACAGCTAGAATATAAACTGCAGCAAATGAAAGAATCACATACTTCAACTTCTCCAACTTTTTTTGTGTTTGTCTGAGCTGAGCGACTTCAACGGGTATCAATTTTGAAGTCTCAACCGGAAGCGTAGGATCAGGTCTAGAGCCAACGGAAACATCCAATCCTAAAATTTCTTTGAATTCACTTACAACATTATCACTAACATCTTCAAGCCAAACGTATGCACCAGAAAGCTCATCAGATATACCTTTTATAAATTCGCCACTAAGTGGCCCAGCTCCATCAAGACCCAATATAATGCAATGAATTTCATTCACCGCAGCTGAATTAAATTCTCTACTAGTTAAACCCTCAAAATATTCAATCTTCCCCTCGTGAGTAACAGCCATTACTAATCGTCCTAATTCTTTCCAGACAATAATATGATCTCCTGGCAACTTAAGGAACCGGCCACTAATATCAAACTCCTTGGAGCCTCCTTTTGGTAAAGGGTGTCTATATTCAGGATTAAGAACAGTTGCAAGGACTAGATTTTTTTTGATGCGTGATTCCTCACTGCCTTCTTCAGGCTCGACTTCAATAACTGAAACAATACTATAATCAAGAAGCTTTCCATCTCCTTCTGTAGGTTTAAGGCCTGTCCTCTCAAGGTGTAGCTCTACAAGACTTTCAATGTCATCTTCATTTTCAGTGCTGACCCAAACCGGGACAGCAAAAACAGAATTCAATGGAAATGCATAATGAGTAGCTTCCTTGAAAGGTTCGCAAGATCCTGAATCATCGACTTCCTTAGTTTCAGATAAACTATAATCAGAACTTCCAAATCGATTTTCTTTCGCAATCCATAGCTCCCAAGCATCCTCACCTGGAAAACAAATCGAATTTTCTATGTTCTTTTTTGCCATTTACTAAGTTTTATCCTCTAATTTTGTTTATTTTACGAAAATTTCTTCACGGGAGATAATTGTAGGCCTAGTGCCACGATTACGCAAAACAACAGATATTTGTCGACGATAATCTCCTTTTATTCCAGTACTAATGATTCTTAAAGTATTGCCATTAGAAGTGAATCTAGAAGATAATTGCTCAGGAGACGGTGGATCTAGACGAATTAATTCCTGCACCAGCAGGCCAGAATCAATATTAACATCATCTTCTGTATCCTTGACTCCATCCTCACCATTTCGTCCACTCGGGCCTTCCAGAAACTCCTGAATTTCAAGGACTTTCTCAGAATAATCACTACCTCCAATATCTTCCATTTCCAAGAGACCTGCGGCTACGGCGATAACATTAGCAGGTGCATCATTAACGTCTATGGGCCCTTGGCTTTTAACCGTAAAATAATCTCTCCAATTAGGCTTGTAACCGGCTACGAGATCCATCCCCTTCACAAATTGCATTTCATCAACATCATAAAAAGCTCTATTAAATGGATAATTACCACCTCCTAACCCCTCTTTTTCATACCATTCTAGTTCTGCTCCCTCCGGCGCTGCAGTTGTAATCTCATCAGCATCTACCCAATCTAATAGACAATGAACAACTTCCTGAGCCTCAGACAACTCCATTCCCCAAGACTGAAAAACATCAGCCATAGCTTTTAAATTCTCTGGAGTAGGTCGAAGCAAATAGTAATTCGGATTGATGAGACTCGCTTCCTTTCTAATTTCAACTTCAAAGCCCTCATCTGCTTCAAATTCAAAAAAATCTGCTATTGCTGGATCTTTCTCTCTACCTGGAGGTTGAGTAAGAATATTATCGTACTTCTCAATGCCATTATGTGCTGCAACAGCAATGCCCATTTCTGCAAGTTGCAGTGCTCTAAATGAAGCTTTCTCAGTACCTACCACTTCCAAATCCGCTTTTAGAACAACCATAGCACCAAAGATAGTTATACCCATGGCTACCATTAACCAAAAAACAGCAATGAGTACTGAGGCTGACTCATCTGACCGTTTACTGGTTATGGTATCTTTAGAATTCATTTTCTTTTTTGTCCTGACCCTCCAGGCAATCCGGATGAACTAGAAGGCGAACGTCCGTTAGCTGATGTTGGTGGTCTGGATGGACCTCTACCTTTTGAACTTCTTCCACGTGATTCATTTCGCCCCTGATCTCCTCGGGATCGTGATCCATCTGGACGCACGACTCCTCCCCTGCCATTAGATCCTCTTCCCGATGAGGCTCTATTGCCTCCAGAATTACCTGACTGAGTGGCCCGAGCAATAGTAGCGGGGTCTTCTACAGTTGGAATCCAGTAGTAGCTTTGAATCGGCTCCGAATCATCTAAAAAGCTAATTTCCATGTAAACCATTGAAGGTCTCTGGTTTGGATATTCTTCAACACTCCAATTATCTACCCATTCCTTATTTCTCTGATCATAGAAGTTCCAAGTAACATTCTTCAGACCATTCATAAGAACAATCCCCATACCAAGGTCCTCGGATAATGATTGCCGTTCTTCATAAACTTCAGCTTCTTCCTGATTCAAATATCGAATCTCTATTTGGGAAGCCCCTTGAAGACTCTTGTCGGGACCAGTTACGATAAAAACGATTTTAGATCCTGCGGAAACGCCAGCCCATGAAAAAGCAAGAGGGTAATCAACAAGTGCAATTTCAGATCTAGCCACACCAGACTGCATTTGAGCTGGCTCCATATTAATTTTCGCATTCCCAGGTATATCCTCAATATTCCTCTTAAGTAATCCCATAAAGCTATGCATGTGCATATTTTCATGCTGACGGGTCAATACATTATCGCTGAGCTCCATGGATTTTGTGGCAACCTTGTATACTCCAGTAAGAACAACACCAATCAGACCAATGCCAACGATCAACTCCAGCAAAGTAAATCCTCTATCAGCTTTTTCTGGATCTTTAGCGATTTTGATATAGTGACGCATATCTAATGGTTTCTGCTATTCTTTCTCTCGGCTGATCACGATCTCCCCAGATAGCTTCGATGCGAACGCGATACATATTGGTAAGTTTTATTTCTGCCTGCTCGTCCTCCGTATCTCTAACTGTATACATTTCCTCAAGCTCTTCGACGATAGCATAATAATTAACTCCCATCTCATCCGGCTCGGGCACCTCTCCAAAAATCTCTCCGGCAACTTCCTCAAGTGGTAGGGCACTTCTAAATTCTTGGTCATTAAAATCCGCCTTACTATAACGCGTTAACCAACTCTCCAGCTTACGCTGAACCCTAAGTTCTTCACCAGATCTAAATGCAGATTCTCCAATCTGCTTTAATGCTCCAGTAATACCAACAGAGATCATGGAAAAAAGCGCGAGAGCAAGAATTACTTCGAGTAAAATAAAAGCCCGCAAGCCTGATTTTTTTTGTACGGTTAACTTCATTCTAACTCGTCAATATTATCGACTCCCAAAACAGTCGTTTTACTCAAAGGCTCTTGAGTCTGCGCGGTTAGAGGGTTGAAATTCATAGTGACCATGCCTTCAAGGCCTTCAACATCGCTAATTAATTTAACACCTATTGGCTCACATATCCCACTCGACTCAAAGACCCAGAAATAAGTCTCTTCACCATCATCACGAACTTCCTCGGGCATTCGGAAAAACTTATCTTCCCAACCCCTAACCAAAAATCTCATGCCCTCTGGTAATTCAAAACTTTGAATAACTCCTGGATTGTCGGCAAAGTCGTCAAAAAAAGAACCAAAAGAATTAGATCTTACGTTAGCATTTTGAAGAGCCACTGTATTTTCACCAATAGCCAAAACATACGGTCTACGATTAGTGATAGCCATTGTCATCCCACGACGAGCAAGACTCGTCAACTCTATGGCTGGTTCAACGACTTTCTTTTTTGAACTCTGAGCCCCTAAGGATAGGGCACCTATTCCAATCACAAGAATTAGAATACAAAAAGTAAGCATAATCTCGATTAGGGTGAAGCCCCTATGTCGCAAATATATCGCTTTCTTCATACTAAGAGTTAAATATTAAAAAAATTTTAATGATTATTTGGGCTATTGGGCCACCCAATTCCCGACATCATCTTCAGTGTTTTCTTGGCCATCAGCACCCTTTGAAAAAATGTCCGGCTTATTCTGACCTTTCTGGGAAGGAAAGCGATAACCGTATTCTGCTCCCCAAGGGTCAGTTATTGCCTCCGTAAAGTAAGGCCCCTCCCAGCCTCGCACATCAGCAGGCTTAGTAATCAAAGCCTGCAAACCCTGGTCAGTTGTAGGATAATTACCCGCAGAGATCTTATAGTTTATGAGAGCTATTTCGATCGATTTGAGATCCTCTTTGACTCTAGTTTTCTCTCCAGTCTTAATAACTCCACCAAGTTTGAATATAGCTGTTCCTGCTAACAATGCAATAATAGCAAGTACAAGCATGATTTCAATCAAAGTGAATCCAACTACAGATTTCCTAATTTTTGAATTAATGTTAGTTTTCATTTTATTTAATTTATGAGATTTATTATTGATGTGATCATATTTGGACTAAGCATTTAGACCTGAAATTGTTTCAAATATAACTGAAATCATCATGTATGCCATTACCCCAACGAGCAAAGCCATGGTTACAACAATGACCGGTTGGATTAATGCGCTTATCTTAGCAATATCTTTTTCTAACTCCTTATCATATCTTGCTGCGGCTCTTTCAAGACTTTCTCCAATTTGACCGGTTTGTTCGCCAACAGCAACCATATCAAGAAGGAGCGGCGGAAAAAATCCCACACGCTTCATGGTTCGAGAAAGAGACGCTCCATCCCCCACGTAATCAATAATCTTAGCTATTATTTTTTTAAGAAACAAATTTGGCGTTGCCTCTCTACCTAATTCAAGAGCTCTAAGAAGCGGCAAACCATTACCTACCAAATTTGCAAGAGTTTCAAGAAACTGCACAAAAAATCTCGTCTTTAAAACTTTACCAAAAAGAGGGATTTTTAACTTCGTTTCATCCCACCACTCATGATTGTTGGGATTTTTAATATACGAAATGAAAGAAACTACGATAATAGTAACGAATAACAAAATTACCCACCACCAAGATGTTATAAATTCACTAACATTAATCATGAACTGACCAATGGGCGGCATTTCTGAGTTCGTATTGTCTAACAATCCCATTAATTGCGGTATCAAAAATGTAATAAACAAAACTACAACTGCAATACCAGAGGCAATGAGAAACGAAGGATATATCAAAGCCATCTTCACCTTACCTTGAAGGTCTTGAATTGCAGTCAGGTAAGATGCTTGTCTTTTTAATATGGTAGAAAGAGCTCCACTAACTTCACCAGCCCTAGCAAGACTACAATACAAGTCACCAAAACTAGGCGAAGTCTTCTTGAGTGCATCAGAAAATGACATACCATCACGCACTTCAATTCTTATTCTTGTAGTTAGACTTTTTAACTTGCCCAACTCTTCCCGGTTTTCCATTACCCTTAATGCTGGCTCTAGTTGTAAGCCGGCTCCAAGAAGTTCAGAGAGCTCTTCGGTAAATAGAACAATTTCCTGCTTCTTAAGCTTTATTGGCCCAGTAGCTATAGATTCATCACTTTTTACTTTGGCCTTAGACTGAGCAGAACCATTTTTCCCGGACTCATCTTTTAAGTCCAGCTTCATGGGTTGCAAACCTCCACGATCTAGAAGGTCCATAGCCGCACCCCTGTCGCCAGCGTCCAGTTCTCCTGTGACTCGTTTTCCATCCCCTTTAAGGGCAGTGTAAGCAAAAGTAGGCAAATATTATTTTTGGTTAGTTGGTATTTTAAATTCTATTCAGGATCAACCGTCCACTCTCAGCTCAACCGTAGTAGCTGCTAAAACCTCCTCTAAAGTGGTATCGCCACTCATGACCTTATGCCAGCCATAATCACGCATAGGAATAAAACCTTCCTCAATAGCCTTAGTTTTAATCTCTGCCGTTGAAGCTCCTCTAACAATCAGTTCCTCAATTCCGGGAGTAACCAAACAAACTTCATAGATTGCCAACCTGCCGAGGTAACCACTGTTTCGACAACGGTCACAACCATCTTCAGCAGCAACATAAAAATCACCATTATAACCCTCAGGAAAACCAACACTCTCAAGATGCTCGGCGGTATAATCCTGTGTTACCTTGCATGAAGGACACAATCTTCTCACAAGCCTTTGAGCCAAAAAGGCACGAACAGAAGCAGATACTAGGAAAGGCTCAACTCCCATATCTGTGAGCCTTGAAATTCCACCAATCGCATCATTTGTGTGCAAAGTGCTGAATACAAGGTGACCCGTCAATGAAGCTCTTACTGCAATCTCAGCAGTTTCCAAATCTCGCATCTCACCAATCATTACAATGTTTGGATCCCCTCTAAGAATACTACGTAGCCCACGCGCAAAAGTAAGATCAATCTCGGGTTTAACGGCAATTTGCATCACGCCATCAAGTTTATTCTCCACGGGATCTTCAATAGTAACTATTCGAGTCTCAGATTTATTCAACTCAGAAAGAAAAGTGTATAGCGTCGTAGATTTACCAGAACCAGTGGGACCTGTGATCAGAATAATTCCATTAGACATGGAAAGAAGTTGATCAATTCTCGATCTAGTATGATCAATCATTCCTAGCCTATTAAGGTTAAATTTTTCCTGGTTCAAAAGTCTCAAACTTACACTCTCTCCCTCCACTGTAGGGATAGTAGCTACACGAACGTCAATCTGTTGATCTTCAAGTGAAAGATTAATTCTACCGTCCTGAGGTAATCGTCTTTCGGCTATGTCCAGCTTAGACATTATTTTCAAACGAGCTATTACAGAGCTTTGAAGCGCATTGATGTTTTCTGGAACTGCTACATCATGAAGCATCCCATCAATTCTATATCTTATGCGGAGATCTGAATGCAATGGTTCAACATGTATATCAGTGGCTCTCTGATCTAACGCCTCTCGAAGAATCTGATTAACAAACTTTACGACAGAAGCCTCTTCATCTTCATCCTCATCCAAAACATTAGCTTCATCCTGGTCTACTTCCAAGGAATCCATATCAAGTTCTCGACCCGCAAGAATCTGCTCGAAAGTATCAGCTCCTACACCATAAAGTTCCTGAATACCCTGAAGAATTTTGGAACGAGAAGACATTGACCATTCGATCGGGAAATCAATCGCTTGGCTAGCAGCTTGGCGAGCCAAATAGTTAAAAGGATCATACGTTGCAATTCGCAATCGCATTTGCCCATCACTCAATTCTTTCTTCTCTGATTTTTCTTCCTCATTTGATTGATCAGGAAGATCATTGCTAGCATCGTTTGGATCATCTGCTTCTATTAACTCTGATCCATCTCCAAATGAAAGAGGCAGCAATCTGTGTTTGAGTGCAATTTTTGCGGAACAAACTTCCTTGAGCTTTCGTTTATTTATTGGATCAAGAGTATCTTCCCAACCTAAATGAAGCTCCTCAGCAAGTCCCTTAAGAAACTCCTCTTCAGGAACCAATTCACGATTGAGCAACTCTTCAATTACGGGTCGCTGACCAGACATCGCTTCTTCAATAGCTTTTTGAAGATCGTCCTCATCTGCACCTTGAAATTTTTTGGCAGTATTTAAAAAAATTTTATTCATTTGTTTCGTAATCCACGACCGAAAGAACAATACCAATACCACCACGCTCTTTGAGCGTTTCAGTACTAGTTATTCAAGTCAGAGGGGGGGGGGGAGTAAATGTGCCACAATTTTTGAAAAATCGCATTAATAAAAGCATCAAAGCTTCGATTTTTGCACAAATTAATAATCTTTGCGTAATCTTTAATAAAAAGCACTACATGACTATCCTCTAATTGCTAAAATATTCAGAAATATAGCTATGGTTTTAGACTAAGATTTACTCGGTAAAAATGTGAATAGCGATGTTATTACTATTTAAACCAATGCCTGTTAAGCTTAATATTAATCTTCAACAGGTGGCAATTTGAATAATTCCCCGGAAAAAGGACATCTCAAAACTGAACCTGATAACTTACCTTTGACATCTATGAGCTGACCACCAAAAGGGCTAATGACATAACCCACTCTTTTTGACCACCTTGCAAAGGGAACTGTAGATTTATCATTTTTACCAATCCCTTGAATTTTTTGGTCAATCTTAGTTTCAAGTACCTTAAATTCTATATTTTCTGAAATAGATGCAATAGCCTCCTCAACAATATTTTTTTGATCAGATTCTTCTGATTTAGAGTCTACACTTATCGAAGGAATTATGAAAATTTTACCAGTAAAAGGGCAACGCGCCCTCTCTCCAGGTTTTAATCCAGTGATATCGACAATATAATTGCCCTTAGTATATGGACTAAAAACTAGATTATCTTTGCCAGCCACTTTCTTAGCCACTTGGCCTTCTAATATTTCTTTTTCAGTATTTTTAGCGTTTAGTTCACCGTCATTGGCATCTAAATTGTTTGGAATTTCATCATTACTGACAGCCACAGCTGGAATTTTATCCCCTATATTAAATTCTAGCCCTACGATATCAGGCACTATAAAAGGGAGTCCAGAATGAGGACAGACAACCTCATCACCCGCGGTGAATTTGTTTACATCAACTAATTTACCATCAACATGAGGAGAATATACCAAACCAGGAGCACCTAAGACAGATTCCGCAATAAGGGTTTTTCCTATAGAATCTTTTGTAAAATCAGGATCTAAATCCGTTTTCTTAACAGACCATAAAAAACCAGTTAAATACTCAGTAGGACGGGCACTGGCCAAATCTCTTTCTTTTATACCAAAGATACCAAATGGTAAAGTTAGAAGCTGACTCAATAGCCCTCTGTTCCCTTTTTGCCTAATTGAAGCCTCTTTAGTTGATTTACACGAAACAAAATTAACTATTATTAAAAGAATAGTAAAAACTGTTATAAACCTTCTCAAATTGGATCTAGACCTATTCATAATATAATATTTTAAATTAGAATTTAAGTAATTGTTAGTTTAGCAAGTCTTTTACAACAGAAAGCTTTAAATTTAAGACATACATAATATTTAGATAATTACTAGAAATTTTTAATCTTATTAATAAAATAAAATTATCTAACTCCAATTTTTTTAAAGCGTCTTTCAAGCTTGCCTAAAACAACTTCCTCTAGTTGAGGGTGGTTCAAACGGTCAACGGCATCCTTAACAAATCCAAAAGTGACTAACTGTTTAGAAATCGACTCTTCAATCCCCCTAGACATTAAATAAAAAAGCTCCTCTTCAGCTACAGGGTTAGATGTCGACCCATGGCTACACTTAACCTGATCAGCTTTAATTTCCAAACCAGGCATTGAATTAGCCTCACATTCATCACTCATCAGTAAATTACGACAAGTTTGGTATGCGTCAGTAAAATGTGCTCCATCCTCAACCTTAATCATTCCTGCAAACGTGGTTTTGGATTTATCATAAAGAGCATTCTTATATAGCAGGTCACTTGAAGTGTTAGAGTGCTCATGCAGCTGCATAGTCCGCATATCAAATTCCTGATTATTTTCTGGGACATTTACCGAAATCATTTCGCTATGAGCCTCATCACCTAATAGCCTACAAACAGATTCTTGCCGTAGCCACTCACAACCTAAATTGAGAGAAAAATTTTTGATCGTGGAATTTGCGTGAGCTGAAACATTTGAGATATGAACCGAATGAGCTTTTTCACTCAAATTTTGAGTCCTTACATAAGTTAATTCAGAACCTTCTTCAGCAATCAGATCAGAGACTCCACAAGCTAATCCAAACTCATCGTCGGAAGACGCCGTATACTCTGCCACCTTTACACTGGAACCAGCCCCTGTAACAATGAGGCTATATGGAAAAATCACATTATTCTCTCCAGAGAGCCAATGGAAAATTTCTAATGGATGTTTGAGCGAAAGCCCCTCTGGAACATAGATAAAATAACCATTTATTTGTCTAGCTTTATGCAAATTTAATAGTTTTTCAGACCCTAATTTAGGACCCTCTTTCATAAAGTAGGACTTAAGTAAATCAGCATTCTCCACTAATGCTAATGAAAGAGGCTTAAAGATTAGACCTTTATCCAATAGTTCATCGTCTAGATTAGACTGATACTGCAGTCGATCATTATTGAAAATCATACTTTCGTTGTCACCTTTTAAAGAAACAGAATTCGAAACGTATTGATTGTAATCAAAGTTATCTATTTGTTCAGAATCACAGACATTTTCATATGATAACTTTTTAAGGTTAGCGAACCTCCAATCCTCATCCTTACGACTTGGCCATGGAGTTTCAAGAAACTTTTGCCAAGCTAATTTTCTTGAATCTGAATACCATTTTGGTGAATTTTCACCCACAGGGCTAGGCGAATCTGATAAGGCTAATGACACTATATTTGTTCTATAAAAATTAAATCATCCCACCGACCCCTCCATCTCAAGGTCAATTAATCTTTTAAGCTCAACTGAATATTCCATTGGAAATTCGCGAACTAAATCATTCACAAATCCATTAACACTCAAACTCATAGCTTCCGCCTCACTTAAGCCTCTTTGCTTCATGTAAAAAATTTGTTCTTCACTTACTTGGCTTACACTAGCCTCATGCTGTGTCGAATGCTGATTTCCTCTTACGGTCACAGCGGGATAAGTGTCTGTCCTACTTTTAGGGTTAATCAATAAAGCGTCACATTCTGTATTATTTTTACACCCTTTAAGATGTTTAGGAATATGAACATGACCACGATAAGTAGATCTCCCCTCACCTACACTAATAGATTTAGAAACAACATTTGAGGAAGTATTGTCAGCCGCATGAATCATTTTGGCTCCTGTATCCTGATGCTGGCCATCGTTAGCCAAGGCAATAGAAACAACTTCACCTCGCGCTCCCTCACCTTTCATGACTACTCCGGGATATTTCATAGTTAGGCGACTACCAATATTGCAGTCAATCCATCGAACTTCGGCACCTTCGTGCGCAAGACCACGCTTAGTTACTAAATTAAAGACATTGGCACTCCAATTTTGAACAGTAATGTATTGAATCTTTGCATTCTTCATAGCAACCAATTCAACTACAGCGCTGTGTAGTGTACTAGTTTCAAACTTTGGAGCCGTACAGCCTTCCATATAAGTAAGTTCAGCACCTTCATCGACAATGATTAAAGTTCTTTCGAATTGGCCAAACTGTTCAGCATTAATTCTAAAATAAGCCTGCAGTGGATGTTTTACTTTCACACCCGGAGGAACATATATAAAACTCCCACCAGAAAAAACAGCTGAGTTAAGAGCTGAAAATTTGTTGTCCCCTGTTGGAATTACCTTGCCGAACCATTTTCGAAATATGTCCGCATGCTCGGCCAAACCCTCAGAACTATTAACAAAAATGACCCCTTGTTCTGAAACCGCATCTTTTACATTTGAGTACGCTGCTTCACTATCAAATTGAGCTTCAACTCCAGCCAAAAATTTTCGCTCTTTTTCTGGAATGCCTAGTCGCTCAAAAGTTTCTTTCATTTCATCGGGTACATCTTCCCAACTTCTCTTTGGAGCCTCACCCGCAGACAAGTAATATCTAATTTCATCAAATTTAATAGAGTTAAGATCCTGACTTGCCCAATGCGTTGGCATCTCTTTCTTATTGAAAATTTTTAACGCTCTTTGTCTAAATTTTCTTATCCATTCATCCTCTTTCTTAACATTTGAAATATAATCAATCGTTTCCTCATCTAATCCCCTGCCAGCATCATGCTTATAATCGACATCATAATGAAAATTAGCTTCTTCCCTATCAATTTCGATACGACTCTCGGTTTCCGTCTCTGTTTTCATATATACAAAATTTAACTTTTTATCTAATCCTCCTCCTTCAACCAATCGTAACCCTTTTCCTCAAGCTCTAAGGCAAGGTCTTTTGAGCCACTACGAATTATCTGCCCATCATTAAGCACATGAACATAATCAGGCACTATATAATCAAGAAGACGTTGATAATGCGTTATTACAAGAAACCCACGATTGTCTGACCTCATCGCATTAACCCCATCAGCCACAATTTTTAAAGCATCAATATCTAACCCACTGTCAGTTTCATCAAGAACAGCATAACTTGGCTCAAGCATCATCATCTGAAGAACTTCATTTCTTTTCTTTTCACCACCGGAAAAACCTTCATTAACTGATCTCCCTGTGAATTTTCTATCCATACCCAACTGATCCATCTTGTCGTAAATCTCTTTGTAGAATGCAACAGCATCAATCTCTTCACCTTCTGGCAACCTTGCTTGCCTAGCAGCTCTAAGAAAGTTTGCATTACTCACACCTGGTATTTCTGCAGGGTATTGGAAAGCAAGAAACAATCCCTCCCTAGAACGCTCATCTACTTCCATTTCGAGTAGGCTTTTACCATTTAAAAGCACGTCTCCTCCCGTGACCTCATAGTCTTCATGCCCAGCCATCACCTTCGCAAGCGTACTTTTACCAGATCCATTAGGCCCCATAATTGCATGCACCTCGCCTTGAGGAACGTTTAAATTTAAGCCTTTAAGTATTTCAGCGCCATTGATACTCGCATTAAGGTTTATAATTTCTAAGCTAGACATTATATTGTGTTAATAAATCTAAAATTGATTAAGTTATTTTTTATTTTTTAAACGTACGCACTCAGGACACTGGCCTCTAACGGCAAGTTCAAACTTCTCGACCTTTGCACCACGAGGTAGCTTTACAGAATTGGAAGGATCAGCACCCTCTTTCAAATCAACATCCATTACAGAGGCACATGTTTCACAATGAAAATGAGCATGTGGTTCCAGATTTCCGCAATACCTGGAAGGCTCTCTATCAACATTAACTTGCCTAACCACACCAACACCGACTAAGGCGTCTAGACAATTATACACTGTGGCTAAGGAAATGGAATCCATCTTGTCTTTGACTCTAATGAAAACCTCAGTGGCAGTGGGATGATCAATACTACCCATCAAAACCTCGTAAACAAAACGCCTTTGAGGCGTCATTCTATGACCCTCTCCAAAATTAATTTGTTCAATAATTTTGTTGTTATTTTGTGACATACCCTGATGACTGGTAGCTTGATGCTTATTTTTATCAAGAACTATTCTAAATAATAATTATTAAATAACGCTGATTATTCGACTCTGGATTCAAATACATTATATTATGATCATGAAATTAGGTGTCATAGGATGTGGTAAAATGGGATCAGCTCTGGTGAAAGGGGCAATTAGTAAAGGTGCTATTGAAAGTGGAGAGGTTCTGGTATTCGATACATTTGAAGAATCTGCAGAAAAATTATCAAAAGAAATCGGAGTAAAAATTGCTAACAATAGCAATGATTTAGTTAAAAATTCTGACGCTGTACTTCTTTGCGTTAAACCACAGGACATCATTTCTCTCACTGAATGCCTAGACAAAGATCGTAATGGAATTCTATTTATTTCAATCGCTGCAGGAGTGAAAATTCAAGATCTTGAAAAATCTCTACTTGATAAAGACAGAGTAATTAGAGTTATGCCAAACACGCCCGCAATGATCGGGAAAGGTGCTTCAGCTCAATCGAGAGGAAGTAATGCGACAGAATCTGATATTCAATTTGTAAAAAATCTTCTTAATGCCGTTGGTATTGCCTTAGAGGTACCTGAGAAGCAACTCGATGCAGTAACCGGATTAAGTGGTAGTGGCCCAGCTTACATCTACACTGTCATAGAAGCAATGGCAGACGGGGGCGTACTTGTTGGACTTTCAAAAGACCAAGCATTAATGCTTGCAGCACAAACAGTCTCAGGTGCAGCCGAGATGATTATTAATTCCAAAGAACACCCTGCAACATTACGCGATCAAGTCTCAAGCCCAGGAGGAACAACCATAGCGGGTCTAGCAGCTATAGAATCAGGAAAATTGAGATCTACACTTATTGAAGCTGTTAAAGCGGCAACTGAGCGATCAAAAGAACTTGGAAATTAAACAACCTAGCCCTCAGTAATTAGAGGCACGGAAGGTTTGATATGTGTTTCATTAAAACCATAAAGGCGGGCAGCATTTCCTCCTAAAAAAGATTTCTTATCTTTTTCTCTGATCGAAGGTTCATTCTTAATAAATTCAAGGCTCTGACGGTATGTAAAGTCGACCATTGTTCTGGGCCAATCTGAACCCCACATCAATTTGTTATAGCCAACTTTATCTGCTGCTCTTTTAATTACTTCAAGGGCACCTTGAAAAGGATAACCTTCCGACCTGTAGAGCCAAATAATACCTCCACATTCAATGTATACGTTATCGTATTTACACAAGTTAAGTTGACCAGGCCAACCTTTTCGGTTTGGCATCCCAAAATGTCCTATTGCAACTTTCAGGGAAGTAAACCTCTTCATGATAGCATCAAATTCGGGTACTTGAATCTCACCTTCAGAGAAATCCACGGCAAGAACATGCCCCTCATGCTCCATTCTTTCCCAAATAGGAAATAATATAGGGTCATCCAAATGAACTTTCCCTAAAAGATGCCCACCACATACCTTTAATCCTCTAAAACCTTGATTTAAAAGAAGTTCAGCCTCAGAAACAATGTTATTAAGATTAAAAAAGTTTGGGAGCCCGTGCATGAAAAATCGGTCACCATATTCGGCTAAAACTGATAATAAATAATCATTCTGAGGCCCATCCATATATTCTTGTACAACAACACCAGCCTCAACCCCACAAGCATCAAATTCTCCTATAACATGCTCCGCCAAAGCCTTGCAATCTGACAATACAGCAGGCATACCAAGAACTTTTCTTTCACCAATGCTAATCATTCCCGAACCTAATGGCCGAACGGGAGACTCTCCATTGATAGCACCATATACACGGTTCCAAATGTGCATATGTGCATCAATAATCATAAATCAAATACTGGAACACTTTAATATTCTTATATAACATTAATATATTAAGAATGAAATCTCGAATCCTTATGACAATTACATTTACTATTTTGTCATGGACAGACCTCAGAGCTAAGATTGATTTCGAAAGAGAAGTAAGACCAATATTAATTAATAAATGCATAAACTGTCACGGTGGTATTAAAGCAAAATCGGGCTTAAATTTCACAAAGAAAAATACGGTATTTAATAAACTAAATTCAGGCGAAATCGCTGTTACAGCCAAATCTCCATTAAAAAGTGAGCTTTTTCATCGAATTACTTCGACTGATGAATCAGATAAAATGCCTCCCGATAAGCCTCTGAGCCAAAAAGAAATCAATACCATCAAAGCTTGGATCAAAGAAGGGGCAATATGGCCTGAGCATTGGGCCTACTCTCCACTACAAAAAAAAGCGCAAAATGGATCCTCAATTGATGAAATCATAGTAGCTAAATTAAAAGAAATTGGAATTACTCAGAGCAAGATTGCAAATAAGCGCACCCTCATCAGGCGGTTGTCGCTTGATTTGATTGGGCTTCCTCCAAGCAAAATTGAAATAAATAATTTTATAAACGATACATCAGATAATGCTTATGAAAAATTAGTCCAACGGTTATTGGAATCTAAACATTTTGGAGAACGCTGGGCTAGACACTGGTTAGATAGCGCCAGATATGCCGATTCTGATGGTTACGAGAAAGATAACATAAGACCTAATGCTTGGATTTGGAGAAAATGGGTCATCGATACAATCAACAATGACATGCCTTTCGATCAATTCACGATTGAGCAAATTTCTGGTGACCTTAAAAAAAATGCGAAGCCAAGCCAGGTTCTAGCTACTGCTTTTCATAGACAAACACTTTACAATCGAGAAGGCGGTGTCGATCCAGAGGAGGATCGAACTAAAAGAACTATCGACAGAGCAAATACAACCGCTCTCGTTTGGTTGGGCCTCTCACTCGAATGTGCGCAATGTCATGACCACCCATATGATTCTCTAACACAAAAAGAATTCTATCAATTTTACTCTTTCTTTAACGACATGACTGAATCAGAAATCGATTATGAAAGCGATTTTTTAGAAAAAAAATCAAAGGTTAGGGTTATGAAGAGAAAAGATAGACAGACGTTTATTTTTCATCGTGGCGATTTCCTTCAACCCATGAAAGAAATAAAGATATCATCAACCACCCCGAGATCTCTTCCTCAAATCAACGCTGATAAATCTAAAGAATGGGATCGAATCGATTTAGGAAATTGGTTGGTTAACGTTAATAATCCATTATCATCCAGAGTCTTGTCGAATGATATTTGGACTAAACTTTTTGGTGCAAGTCTAGTTCAAACAAAATCAGATTTTGGAACTAGATCGACACCACCCGAACAACTCTATCTATTGGATCATCTTGCAGAGAAATTCAATCAACTTAATTGGAGTAGAAAAAAATTAATTGCCTATATAGTCAATTCAAAAACTTATAAACAATCTTCAATAAGAAGAAAAGAAGCAGACGAAAAGGATCCAGATAATCATTTTTACCACAGACAAAACCGATTCAGAATTGAAGGCGAAATTGTTCGAGATATTTTCCTATCTTCATCAGGACTAATAAAACATAAAATAGGTGGACCAAGTGTATTTCCTCCAATTCCTGATGGAGTAGCTGAACAAAGTTTTGCAGGTAACTTTAAGTGGGAAACGAGCCAAGGAGATGACCGATATCGACGTGGAATGTACACATTCTTTAAACGCACAGCACCGGACCCTAATCTTATTACTTTTGATTGCCCGGATGCGAATGTTTCAATTACAAAACGTAATATTTCTAATAATCCTATTGTAGCATTAGCTACTTTGGGTAATGAGGTTTTCCATGAAGCCGCTCAGGCGCTAGCGAAAAGAATTATTAAAAATCTACCGAATGATAATGACCAAGATAGAATCGCTGAAGCCTTTCAGTTATGCACCTCCAGAAAGTCTAAGCCCGAAGAGACAAATGAACTCATGACTCTCCTCAAAAAAAGCAGGCATTTCTATGCAGAAAACAAAGAGGAAGCAAAAACAGTCATTGGGAAATATTCTATAGAAAACATCGAGGCCGCGGATTTAGCTCCATGGGTTAACGTCTCAAGAATCATTCTCAATCTTGATGAAACCATTACTCGAGAATAATTATTAACATTATGCAGGCAAATCTACGGAGAGATTTTTTAACAAGTTCGGCCTCGGGAATTGGAGGAATTGCCCTAAGTCATTTACTCAACCAGGAGACTTTTGCTGATGCGCATGTGGCGAAAAATTCACATTTTTCACCAAAAGCGAAGAATTGCATTTTTATATTTATGGCAGGAGCTCCTTCACAATTGGATCTCTTTGACTACAAACCAAAACTCAATGAGTTGAATGGAAAAAAGATGGACGCCGAATTATTGAAGGGGAAGCGATTTGCCTTTCTTCAAAAAGAGTCTGCTGTTCTTATGGGTTCCTCAAGAAAATTTTCGCAACACGGTAAATCCGGAATGTGGTTTTCTGATTTGGTTCCAAATTTAGCAAAATGCTCAGATGACATTTGCATGATTCGGTCAATGCACACAGATCAATTCAATCATCATCCAGGCCAATTACAAATGCAATGCGGCGAAGCTAAATTTGGTATTCCTTCCACCGGTTCTTGGATCAATTATGGTTTAGGTTCAGAAAACCAAAACTTGCCGGGTTATATTGTATTAACTGCAGGAAGAGGATCTAGTGGAGGAGCCACTCTTTGGCAAAATGGATTTCTCCCGTCTAATTATGCTGGAGTTCAATTTAGAAACGGAGACTCTCCACTATTAAATTTAAAAAATCCTAACGGAATACCAATTCAACTCCAAAAATCAGGATTAGAGACCTTAAGAAAATTAAACGAAAAACATTTTTCAAGGACCCTAGATCCTGAAATTTTAAGCAGAATTGAAAATTATGAACTTGCTTTTAGAATGCAATCCGCTGCGCCTGAACTAGTTGATCTTTCTAATGAAACATCAAAAACTCTTGAGAACTACGGAGTCAACAGACAACTACCCAAAGAAGGAGGAGGAAGAGGCAAAGGAAATGGAAATACTTACGCGGACTTTTCAAGAAATTGCTTATTGGCCAGAAGAATGGTCGAGCGTGGAGTTCGTTTTGTGAACATTATTCACGCCTCTTGGGATCACCATTCTAACCTAGATCCAGAGATCAGCTTTAACGCAAGGATGTCAGATCAACCGATTGCAGCCTTAATTAATGACTTAAAGGAAAGAGGTTTATTAGATGAAACTCTGGTTGTATGGGCCGGAGAATTTGGAAGAACCCCTTTAGGAGAAAATCGTCCCGGACGAAAGGCTAATACAGGTCGAGACCATCATCCAAATGCCTTTACAGCACTCATGGCTGGAGGCGGTGTTCGTGGGGGTCTAACCTATGGAAGCACTGATGAGATTGGTTGGAATCCTGAGGAAAATCCTGTTCACGTTAATGACTTTCAAGCCACTCTACTACATCTTTTTGGGCTAGATCATGAAAAGTTAACGTATAACCATGCTGGAACCCAAAGAAGACTAACAAGCATCACCCGCAAGTCACGAGTTATAAAAGATATCCTGACTTAGTTAAATCAACAATCAAATAAGGGCAGCTAATAAATTAAGATGACGCACTTGATAAGGCCTTATCAAGATCTGAAATAATGTCATCAATATGCTCAATACCAATTGATAACCTTATTAATTCAGGAGTAATCCCACCAGCAGCTTGTTGTTCCTCATTTAATTGAGAATGGGTCGTGGTTGCAGGATGAATAGCAAGACTTTTTGCGTCACCAACATTTGCAAGATGAGAGAAGAGCTCACAACTCTCGATGAATTTTTGACCAGCAGCAGCACCTCCCTTAATGCCAAACACAACTATAGAACCGCCCTTCCCTTTCAGATACTTATTGTTCTTATCAAATTCAGGGTCAGATTCCAGACCTGGGAATCTCACCCATTCCACTGAATCATGCGCAGATAGATGTTCGGCGACTAGCTTAGAATTACTACAATGACGCTCCATTCTTAATGGCAACGTTTCTATGCCTTGTAAGAACATCCAAGAGTTATCAGGTGAAATACAAGCGCCAAGGTTTCTTAGAGGAACTGTTCTCATTCTAAGAATGTATGCTAGAGGAGCTAACATATCCGGCAAATCATGGCCCCATCTAAGACCATGGTACGAAGTATCAGGTTCATCAAATAATGGGTGCTTACCAGCAGACCAATCAAAACGCCCACTATCAACAACTATACCTCCAATTCCTGCTCCATGACCACCAAACCATTTTGTGAGAGAGTGAACTACGATATCAGCTCCATGAGCTAGAGGATTTGTTAAGTAAGGAGTTGAAAAAGTTGAATCAACTATAAGTGGAACTCCGCACTCTTTTGCGTGCCCAGATATGGCTTCTAAGTCTGCAACTTCAAGGGCTGGATTTGAAACGCTCTCGGTAAAGAAAGCGCGAGTTTTATCATCCGCAGCGGCAGCAAAATTTGCTGGGTCTTGAGAATCAACAAAGCGCACTTCAATTCCAAGTGCGGGCAGAATATCATTAAATTGTGTATAAGATCCGCCATAAAGGTTTCTAGCAGATACTATATTGTCTCCTGCGGAGGCCAAATTAATGATAGAATAAAAGACTCCACTTGTTCCTGAGGCCAATCCCAAACCCGCCATTTCATGGGCACCCTCTAATAAAGCAACCCTTTTTTCTAGGACGTCTGTAGTCGGATTCATTAGGCGGGTGTAAATATTTCCCAACTCCTTGAGAGCAAATAAATTTGCCGCATGTTCTGTTGAATCAAAAACAAATGAAGAAGTTCTGTGTATCGAAACTGCACGAGCTTTAGTTGTCGGATCAGGAGTATGTCCACCGTGGAGGCAAAGAGTATCAATTTTCATGGACGCGATGGATAATATAAAAAACTAACAATTACAAGCTTAAGTGATCGACTAATGATATGATTTTGTTATGGATGTCCTAATATTTGACTATAACTAGACAATCTAAGACAATTATTAAAGCATCATCGAAGTTTAATCTTATAAAATGAACAATTTAAGATCTATTATTGATGAACAAAAAAAATCGATGATATTATTATAGATTTATAAGAAATCTCAAAACTCTGATTTAATTAATAGAATAATTTAAGAAATGAAATTTTCACAATTAGCAATATTCATGAGCTTATCCTTTGCACTTGGCATCGGAGTAATGAGCGTTCTCCAATCAAACAAAGAATCTTCAAATAAAACTGCACCTAAACCCTCTCAAAACTTAAGCGAAAGAAAGGGGGGCATTGGAGAAAATAATATATCGACTAACCTGAATACAAAAAACTCAATTTCATCAAAACCTAAAACTCCTAAGATTAATCAGCTCGAAACAAAGATTGAAAGTGATGAGCCAGCAGGACCTGAAGAAGCTTTTGCAAAATTGTTAAATAGCCCCGAAGCAAGAAGTCTAATGAAAGGGTTTGCTGGTGCCATGAGCCGTGGGGCAGATAGAATGATCG
>CABXDI010000008.1 GCA_902510815.1 uncultured Verrucomicrobiota bacterium
GTACAGGAGCCCGTACAAAAATCATCGAAGCAAGTAATTGCAGAAGTAATCATTAAAAAATTAGAAACAATGGATATAAAATGAGTGAATTTCTTGAAACCGCGGTAGAGGCGGCTAAATCCGCAGGGCAATTGTTGAGAGATCACTATTACAAGGATAAGGCTGTGGATGCCTATGAGCAATATGACATTAAACTCGAATTAGATGTTTTGAGCCAAAATATAATTTCTGAAGTGATATTGTCTCATTTTCCAGAACATTCTATTATTGGGGAAGAGGGAGATAATATATCAGATCAAAGCGAGTACCATTGGATCGTTGACCCCATCGATGGAACGGTTAATTACTTTTACGGCATTCCTCATTTCTGTGTTTCTATTGCTTTGAAAAAGACTAAAGGTGATCAATGGGTTTTGGGTGTTATATATGATCCAATGATGGATGAGCTCTGGGCAGTAGAAGTTGGCAATAAGCCCACACTTAATGGTAAAATAATTAATACTAGTGATCGGTCACAAATGTCTGAAGCCGTGGTGACTATTGGGTTTTCCAAGTCCAAAGAAGCTATGGATGCCGGTTTCGAGCGGTATCGAAAAATTTCAACAAGCGTTAGGAAGTCTCGAATGATGGGTAGTGCTGCTTTGGCCTTAGCGTATATTGCATGTGGTCGTCTTGATGCCTATATTGAAGATGTGATTAGTTTATGGGACATTGCTGCAGGAAAACTTCTAGTAGAAGCTGCTGGAGGAAGAGTGGACCTTATTGAGAGTGCTGTAACACAGGGAAAACTTTCTATATGTTCATGGAATGGTAAATTACCTTTGGAAAATACAATATAAAAAGAAATGGGATCAAGATCAGGCATAGGTTACGACGTTCATCGGTTAGTAGGAGGCAGACCACTTATTCTTGGAGGAGTTGACATTCCTTCTGAAAAAGGTCTCGATGGTCATTCCGATGCGGATGTTCTAAGTCATGCAATTGCAGATGCTTTACTAGGTGCAGTAGGATTACCTGACATTGGCCATTTTTTTCCGCCAACAGATCAATCTATCAAAGGAATATGCAGTTTAGATATTCTTAAACGAGTTGCCTTAGAGCTTCATGAATTAGGAGCTTCTATCATAAATATCGATAGCACCTTGGTGGCTGAAAAGCCTAAGATTTTGCCTTATGCAGATGAAATGAAAAAAAACATAGCTCTTGCTTTGAAAATTGATCCCAAATTGATTGGTATTAAAGCAACAACGAATGAGTGTATGGGATTTCTTGGAAGAGAAGAAGGAATGGCAGCAATGTCAGTTGCTAGCGTAGAAATCTAGGTTTAGTAATGAATTATACGGCCCGGTTGACCCATTCTTCAGCAATGTCCTTCAGGTTGAGAGTCTGCTGATTTTCTCTATCAAAATATACTTTTTCTACTGACGCAATGGATTCATTCAATTGCAATTGAATGTCTTTAGCAAAATCTTTTTCTTTATGAATCTTACGTAATAGCCCAAGAACTGAGAAAGGAGTAATTTCATTTGGAACAGAAAAATTGGAAAGATCCTCCTTTTTAACGAAATCAGACGAAGCTTTCTTCTTAAGTTTAAAAGCTAAAGTAGATAAAAAAATCAAAATGAGTAATATCAAGAAAATCCATTTAGAATTTTTTTTATCATATTTTTGTTCCAGTTGAATTGTTTGGCTAGCAGAGACTAAGTCGGCGTCATCATAACGCTGATAAAGAATTTCTTTAGTCTTTATAGCTGGTTCGGGGAAGCTAAAAGTAAGGCCGGATTTGGCCGATAAGTTTTCTGGCTTAGTGAATGTTAGTATCCAGTTCCTTTCAGATATTGGGCTCCCTTCTTTCGATTCTGCGTCGAGCTTAGATACAGAAATTTCACCTCCTGAAATATCTGTTTGGAGAAAGTCACCAACATTAGGTTTAATTAATTGGTTCAGTGCTGGAACTAGTCCATTTGAAGAGGCTTTAATCTCAACTTTCAGTATTCCTTGATCGGCTTCTCTTTCATCAAGTATTTGAGTAATTTTTAAGTTTTCTGTAGGACGAGCGTCACCAAGCTCTGAGGTGGCATCAATTGGAATTGGAGCAGTGGCTATCGGAAGAATGACGAACCCTCCTGTATCTAAGAAATCTAGGTCAACCTGCATGGTAGGTACCTTGTCCACTTCTGGAGTGCGGGCTTTTAGCAAAATATACGCGTAAGGAGTGAGGCGCCAACCTTCTTGGCCAGCTCCTTTTGAACTGATTTTACTGTCATGAAAGGTAATTGATATAACGTCAAAGTGTTCTGAAAGTGCTGAACGGCTAGTTTCTTCAAATTTGTCACGGTAATTCTGAGTTGGTCGACCATAGTTATAGGCGTAACTAGAATTCTTTTGATTTGTAAGATATTTGGAGAAGCCGCCGGATTCGCGTTCTATTTCTTTGGTATGTTTAATATCAACGAAGATTCCAAATGGTGTTCCATGTCCTACGGTACTCGATCCATCTATTCTCCCAACGAGCTGAATCTCGGAAGTTAGATCTTTGTAATAATTGTATAGTTTTTGTGCTTCAGTAGCCTTTTCATGATCACCAGCTATTGAAAGTCCATGTCTTAGGTAACGTTGTTTAAGTTCTGGTTTTACTGAACTAATTCTTGCTGCTAAAGCATTTGCAAAGCGAGCAAGGTGTCGTTCTGCCGAGTTTCCAGGTAATCCAAGAAGGGAGGTTTTGATTTTTTCGATCTCTTTTGGTGACGTTTGTTGAGATTCCCGAAGTGCATTCAGATCACTAGCACCGAGAGCCGCATAAAACCAATGTTCAAAAGGTTCGGTTGTTTCCTCCTCTTCGGTCAAATTCGAAATATATAGCTCAACTGATTTCTTAAAAACTTCATAGTTGTTGTTTCGATCGATTGTATAAGTAGAGCTTTTTTGTGACTCTTGTTGAAAGTTTATCTTATCAAGATTTAGGCATGCTTTTCTCAAGTAGAGCTGCCAGTTATTAGGGTTAGCTTCTATACTGTTTTCCAAAATATTATCTATGCCTTCATAACCTGTAATTACCTCGGCAAAAATTTCAGCATCTTTGCGCTTTGTTTTGGCATCTTGTTGAGTTTTGGGGTTACGCCATACTGTTGCGAGATTAACACGCATAGTATTAGCTAAGGCGGCAACAGTCGAAGGGCTCATTTCTTTAAAGCTTCCAAATACTTTAGTAATTGCGGATATCTTATAGACTTCTGCACGGCTATGAATTTTAGTGAAAGCTTCGGCGAGTTTATTTTGATCAATTTCTCCTATTGGTAATGATTTTAATTTTTCAACCCACATAGCTAATTCAGTGAGATTTCGTTCTTGCTTAGAACGTGTCAAAGGAATCGAATTTGCTCGTTGATTATATCCATACATATAACCGTAACGATAATTACGATTGCGGTTTGCGTTGGGGTCATGATTGTCTGTCCAGACACGTAAAAATTCCTCAGCTAATTTTTTGCCTGTTTCAGGGTAATTATCAGAAATTTTCTGAATATAAGGAAATGCTTCTTCTGGTTCGTTCACTTTAAGAAAGAGTTGCGCAAATAAAGTTGAAAACTGAGGTCTAAGGTCTTCATCAATTAAGCGAATCCAATTTTCATTTGGTCGAATTTTTAATAGTTCCCCTGAGGCGATTGGAGCGGGCACGTTGCTTGGAATGGCGGTAGGATTAACCTTAAGATTTTCATAGTACATATTCCCATATTGATCCCATTTCATTCTCGGGCTCATGGTTTTTGAGGCATCCTTTTTATAGCTATATGAAGCTTCTGAAAGCCAATTTTGGGCGAGTAGATTTAATATTCCAGACCACTCATTGAGTTTAATTTCACTTAATCCAATTAACGATTCTGCAGCAGTTTTTTGTAAAGTGAGCCTACGGAGGCGAGCAGAGGATGAAGGTTCTGACCTGCCTTTTGAAGTTATTGCTCCAATAGTTGCAAGAACCTCACGGCCAAGTTTAGCATCTCCAGTGAAACTTTTAGTTAGCCATTTTGAACCTTTTTCTTTTTCTATCTTGGGAGCGATTTCAACAGCTCTTTCAAGAGCCGTCTCCTTATCTTCTCTAATAGTTTTTGGGTTTTCTATTATTAATTGGACTGCTTTCCAAGCTAACTCTAGGTGATCTTTTTTGGAATCATTTATGCTTAAAGCTAAATGATAAGTAGCAATAACATCGAGTACATTAGGATCATCTGAGTCATCGATTTTTGGCAGGAATTTACCTGCTTCAGTTGCTAGCCCTGCGCTGATTAACAGCCTGGCTGCGTTCATTCTCTTGTTGTTATCATCTGAGCCTCCCATCTTCTTGAGTCCTTTTTCAAGTAATGAGAGGGCAGTATCAGGAAAGTGACCTCGAGAAAGGGAGATTTTAAGTAAGCGTCCCAATTTTGAAATAGTGGTTTTTTCATTTAAATCAATGGGACAGGCATCTCCTAAATATAGTATATCAGTAGGCGAAAGAAGGTGCTTTTCGGTATAAGCCATGTTGCGGGGCGGCGTGACCTTTCCGGACGTAACAATAGTAGGTGATGTTGTTCTTGTGGGGCGAATCCTTGGCGGTAGTGCGAGTGTATCTAATAAACTCAGATAAGCTTTGTGAGCATTTTCGGTTTTTTTAAATTGAGAAGAGAAGAAATCTGCAACCTCGTCCCAATTGCTTATAGTTAAATTTTTAGCTAGTGAATCTATTGCTAGATCGGCTGCACTTTTTGGCTGAGCAGTGGTTCCATTACTACTCTTTTCTTGTTGAAGGTTTCCAAGGTTTCTTAGAAGGGATGAGGGGCGACGATCAATCAATACTTTGGGTAGCTTTGATAGGATAAGTGCATCTAAATCAACTGGTCGCTTTTCTGATGAGGCTGTGGTTTTTGGTGTTTTATTTGGTTCGGATTCGTTGATAGGTTCTTGTAAATTTATTTTATCTTTAGACCCAGGTATAGTTTTGGTTAATCTCTCTTGGGATACCAAAATGGTTGTAAGCAATAATTTTATTAATACTGTGGAGATAAAAAGTCGCATCGTATTGATAGTAAATTTAAACAAACGCGAAAGCGCTCATGTAATTTCTAGTTTTTTAATGATGAGCCTGCCATTTAGAATTACGATCCGATACCGTCTGGCGGCGGCGCTTGGCCAGCCCCACGAGAATCCTTAGGTTTCTTGCCTGTTTTGCTTTTTCCAGCCCGACCGGGCTTGGTGCCACTTCCGCAACCTTGTCATTGATTAGGAAGAGGTAACCCTTGGAGTTCATCCAAATCCATTCGCGCAAGTTTTATTGAAGCTTCAAGGTTTTGGAGTAATTCATTATTTAATTTTTGATTGCCCTCACCTTTTACAAACTCCGAGGCCGCATAATAGTTTTGACGTGATGACTCAATGACTGGTTCCCAAATTTCACGAGAGTGCCCTTCTAGTCTCATTAGCCAAGTGATGTAATACTGAGCGTTGGCGAGAGTTGATTTTATTTCTGCTATGAGTTTAGGATTCGTATCCGCATTAATCTCTGATAACATAGACTCGAGGTTTTTATAAGCTTCCGGGAGTTGCGAGCATTGCATTTGAGCTTTGGCTTTTTCGATGCGTAATTTGGTTATTGTAGAAACATCTTCATTCGGCAATGAACTAATGGCTTCGTCAAACTCGACAACGGCTTCAGCAAACTCTTTATTAGTGAGATGTTTTTCGGCTAGATCAATGTGTTGTGTAGCTTGATCAAACTTAAGGTTTTGTTGACCAGGACCAAAATGATAGGCCGTCGCACCTAGTGGAATAAGCAGCCAAATAAAGATGAAGAGCTTTCGCATGATAAACAGGGATTCTAATATGTTAATCTTAGGTCTAATCGGTTCAAGTTTAATTCTATTTCTTATCAAACAGCTTTAAAAGAGCAGGAAGTATTATTAGGTCAGCAATGAGCGCTGTGCTTAGCGTTGCACAAGCAACTGATGTAAAAGCCCGATACATAGGAAGTGAGCTGAAAAGAACACTCCCTAGACCGCAGAGCAGGACAACGGTAGTCGCTATAAGCACTTGTCCTACTCGGATAAAACTAATTTCCAGTGCATGATTAACATCAAGACCATTTTTCTTTTCGGAAAGGTATCGACTTAGAAAGTGAATGGCATCGTCAGCTGCAATACCAAGGCAAATTGTGAAAGCGCAAACAATTTCCAGTGAAAGTGGCATTTTAAAAAAAGCCAATACTGCTGCACATGCTAGAAGAGGAAATAGATTTGGAATCATACTTATTAAACCAATTCTCAATGAGCGAAAGGCGATTGATATCATGACTAGAATTATAATTGATGCAGCAGCAAGACTAAGTGCCATGTCATTTAACATACGGTGCACATATCTACCCCAACCTACCGCACCTCCAGCCAAGCCAAATTTATAACCGGGAGTTGATTTGCTAAGTTCTGCAAGTTTGCGTTCTAGTCTTTCATATACAGGAGTGTACTGAGCTACACCCAGATCTTGTATTCTCGTAATAACTACTGCCTTATTAATGTCTGGACGATATAAGGTATTAATCAAATCTTGAGGGGCCTTTTTTAATAGTGGCATACGTAAAGAGAGGTCCTTTCCAAAACCTGGAAGTGAATCAAGAACACCTCTCACAGATAAAGGTCGACTCAGAAGTTTTTCCTGCTCAACGATTTCTTCAATTTTTCTTATGATAGGTATTGGGTTGTCGTTATCAGATTCCCACTCTGTAACTATTCGGATAGCTTGAATACCTCCAAGACTTTTATCTGCTTGTTTAAGAGCTTCTCCACTTTCGCTTTCATCTGGCAACTGATTAAGCAGATGCATGTCTGGTTTTAAATTTGAAGTTAACCAACCAAAGAAAATTGTTAGAACAACAGATATAGAAACGACCCATTTAGCATTTTTTATGACAAATCTTATTAGAATGAGGATAAATTTTTGCCAGCTACTAGAATTTATTTTTATGGAATGACTTTCCATTTGTACCTTGAGAGGGATAGGCAATAAACCCAGTAGCGGTAATAACAGAATGACTGCAAAAAATGTGATTAGTGTACCAACAGCACAATCTCGGCCAAAATCACTAATCATATTTGATTCGGCAACGGTAAGCGAAGCAAAGCCTGCGGCAGTCGTTAAAGCTGATAACATGCAAGGCAGTCCTAATTTTTGCATTGAGACTGTCATAGCCTCTTTTCGGCCTAAACCTATAATAAGTTCTCGTCGAAACTGAAATACAATGTGTGCGGCATTGGTAAAACCGATCATTGTTAGGATAATAGGCATGATGACCATTGATAAGCTATTGAGACGTTCATTGGTGAAGCCCAGCATTCCAATCGTCCATAAAACACCGACAAAAGGTGGCAAGGTGACAATTAATGTCATCACAACGCCGCGGAAAAAAATCAGAGCAAGTATTGCAGAAAGTACATATCCAATGATTTGAAAACGTAACTTCTCAGTTTTCATAGCTTCACGCCGAGCAATATCTATTGGAATTTTTCCAGTTAATTTTGCTTCTAGCTTTGAACCATTGAGAACTTTATTTGCCTCTTTTCTTATTAAATTAAGAATATTACTGATTTCTTCATTTGATTTTAAATTTAAGCTTATTGGGATTAAAGAAGTGCGAGCGTCTGAAGATAACAAGTGTCCAACGATAATAGGGTGATTTAATGCTCTTTTTCGACATTCGTTTCGTTGCGATATCGATGCTCCTTTATCTGGAAATAATGAAAGCCTGATTAGGCCCATTCCATATGACGGTATTTGATCAAAGCTGAATACTTGAGAAACGCTCGGTATTTTTTTTATTCTTTTTATTAGTTTTTTATAAGATTCAGATGCCTCCTTCTCAAACAAGTCTCCATTTTTTTCTTTATGGTTAATGAGTAGGATGATTTCAGACCCATCTGGACCAAATTCGCGGCTAACTGATTTAGTGAATTCATAATCTGCTTTAGCCCTTCCGCTTTTAATTTTTCTATTTTCTTTTTCCGAGTTGCTCCCGAAAATAGAAAAGGCACTAATGATTGCGAATAAAAAAATCGCTAACCATGGATACTGGATAGAGATTCCGGACAATTTCATTTTATTTTTTCCATTCTCTTATGGATGCCAACACGCCATTTTGTGCCAAAGGCATTAAGCATAAAAGGAAGGGCGGAAAGAATAAGGGTGGATGCTCCTATTGCTATTAAAGCATATTCCCGACGAGTCATTTGGTCTAAGGCGCTTTTTTCATCTATCGAAACTAGGGATGAAATTGTGTCGCTCGGAATATGCTTAACATTGCCATCATGATAAGTACCATTAAGGCGTAATGCTATTTGCCGCAAAGTTGATGCGTCCTGTTTTGAGTTTTGGCCGTTAAGGAATGTTCCCTTTGTCGGGTTGCCGACGCCAATGACCAGTATTCCATTAACCGATCTGGGCATTTTAGGAATGCCAACTGAAGGAACAGTATCACCATCTGAAAGTAGGACAATTGTAGTACTGTTCTGTCTCCATTGACTGGAAATATTCGCTGCAAGATTAAGCCCATCAAATAGATGTGTCTTACCAGCTTCAAAAGCAGTGTACATATCCATACCGTCGAGAAAATTGCGAACTACCTCTGGATCTTTAGTATCAACAACGACAGGTTTAGCGCCATTGTAAACTGCGATTAGAGAAAGTCTCATTTGTTCGACTCTTACCCTTTTAAAGAATGATTCCATTAATTCAAAAGCGCGTTCGCGTCTAGTTCTCGCTCCATCGCCCCCAGCGTCTTTAATTTTCATGCTTGGAGAAACATCAAGGACAATTACAATGTGTCTTATTTCATCAGGATCAACGGTTTTGGCTTTGTGAACCTTTGGCTGAATAGTTAAAAGAGTTGTGAGTCCCCAAATTATTAAAGTTATCGCAAGGCATCTTACTACTGGGGCAACCCTAGACCATGATGAGGGAAGTGCTGAAGGCCCGAATGATAAGGTCGCAATCGCGTTTATTCGTCGCGAATGTATCATCTCTGCTCCAACTGTAAGCACGAGAGCCGCCAAAGCTAAGATTTCTGGGTTGGTTACCATGGTGTATAACGAAGACCAAAGAGGCTAAGTAGAAAAATCAATGCAATGGAGGTCCCTGCCATAGCAAAGGGTTTGAAATAATCCATTGATTCTGCTCCAACCTTCTCAATTTTAGTTTTCTGCATTTGGTCAATTTTATTGAATATCGCTTTGAGAGCGAGGGGATCACCGGCTGCAAAGACTTCTCCTCCTGTTCTGTTAGTTATCGTTAAAAGCTGCGGTGGTGGTGATCCTGGTGCAATGTGAATTGCATAAGTGGAAATATTGTTAGCTAAAAGTTTATTTGCGATTTCAATGTCTTTGCCTCCTCCAAGGTCGGCGCTATATCCATCTGATAAAAGGATAATTAAGCGATCACCTTCTTCACGTTCTACTAAGAGTTTCATACATTCTTCTAGAGCTAAGCCAATTTTAGTTCCGCCTCTGAACCAAATTGGTAAACGTCTTGGACCTAAAAAGTCAGTTGCATATCCAAATGCTGACGGGTCAGATGTGAGTCGGATCCAGTGCAAGAAGTGATCACCAAAAACGGTTAAGCCAAAAGCATCTTCTTCACGGTAATTAATAAACTCATTGATGGCCCCCATTGCTGCCTCATAACGATTACCTTCACCAAAGGGTGCGGTCATGCTTCCTGATACATCAAGAGCAAACTGAATATTAGTTAGCTTTTTTTTTGTTTTTGGTTCGGATATTTGTTGAGGTCCAGCTAAGATAAGTATGGCTATTATTAACAATAATGATGGAAATGAAGCCGTGATTTTAAGCAGATATTTCCATATACGATTCTGATTTATTTGAGCATTATCGACAGGAATTACTACTTGATGTCCGCTCACATTATAACGCCATATCCAGAACAGCATTGTTGCAGGAATTGCAAGCAGCATTAGAACTGGATAATTTACAAACATTCAATCAATTAATTTTTGGTTCGCTGTATGGCTCTAGGAGAGCATCTAAATCAGAGGGTTCCTCTGGTTCCGGTTTATGAAACCAAGATTCGAGTTTTTGAAATAAGGGTTTAGCCTCGGGGTGAGATTTAATTTTAGAAAGGGTTACCTTTGAGGTTTCATCTTTAAGATCAAGTCGATGGCTCCAAAAAAGGATGAGCGTTCTCTCCAACTTTGCTTGATCGTTTTTTCCTAGATTGCCTTGTCTAGCTGCTTCTACTAGTGGTCGTAAAATTTCAGCAGGGCTAGGAGACTTTCGGGCAGAAGATTTAATGAGGTTCAACTTTTTACGACCACCAAAGATTAGAAATAAGAGTCCTGATAGCCAGAAAATAGTACCAACAATTAATATGTTTTTGTATTTAATGAAATGCGGTAATTGCCCTTCTGCCGGTGGATTAGGTTTGATCTGTTCTTTGGGCAAAGAAGATGTGAATAATATTGGAATTTTAGGTTTATCACTTAAAGCTATGTTATTTTTACCTTGGAAATAATCACCTAAATCATAAGAACCTGGCGCTAGCCCATAATATTCATAATCATAACGGAATGCATTTCCGTGTGGGTAAACAGCTTTGATGCGTAAGACAACGGCGGATTCATTCGTTAAAGGCTTAGCTTCTAATTCAGGACCGGGTATGATTTCATCATTTATTTGTACCTTTATGCCAATAGGTATTGATTCGATGATCTGATCATCAGCAATAAGAGGAGCCAGAAACAAATATAATATACTAACAAATCGTGATAGTTTCATAGCTATCGTGTTGCTCGACTAAGTAAAGTGCGAGATTTAAAAAACTGACGCAACTTGTGTGCTATTGGTTCGTTAGTGAAAAGTTGCAAGAAATCAATTCCTGACTTTTTTAGTTCTTCAGCGATCAATTTAGAATCGGTAATTTTAGACTTCTTTTTTATAATTCCGGTCGATCCAGTTTCGGCTTCTCTAATTTTTACAAAGCCAGCACCATGAATTTCTGTTTCCACTGGATCAGTTATTTTTAATACTACACAGTCATGTTTCTGTGCAGCTAGTTTGAGTGCAGGCATTGCACTAGAGTCGTATAGGTCAGATATTAGGACAATCATCGATCGGCTCTTTAAAATTGGCATTAGTTCAGATAGGCGGGAACCAATGCGCGTTGGTTCATCTACACGATAGGACCGGAGTTTCAGTAACCATTGCAATATGCGGTCTTTAGAAAGCGTTGGATTTACAAATAATTCACGTCCGCCTGCTCCAACGACTCCGACTGGACTAATTCGTTCTAAAGCGGCCAATGCGATTCCTCCAGCTATTCTTACGGCGGAATGATATTTGCTGGTCTTAATTGAAGAAACTGTCATCGAAGCCGATGTATCTATAAGCAAATATATAGGTATTTGCTTCGGGGCTTCATATTCCTTTACGTGAAATTTTCCTGTTCTTCCAGTGACTTTCCAATCTATTGATTTTATAGGGTCTCCAATCTGATATGCCCGTGATTGTATATATTCTATGCCAGAACCCAGAAAAGTAGAACGGTCACTACCATAGCCAATGTCATCAGCTAATTTCTTGATTGCGATAATAAATTGTCGGGAATCAATTGGGTCGCAGCAATCGAGGATATGTTCAGTCATCTATAGTTTAGGATTAGAAGCGCAATTGAATAAAATAATTATAAATGACCTTATCCCATAGTGTTTAGGATGCCTTCTAAGACATCCGAGGTATTCATACCATCTGCTAAAGCTTCGTAATTGAGGCGCATACGATGAAGAAGAACATCTTCAGCTAATTCAAACAAGTCTTCAGGAATTGCATAGTCTCGACCTTGAATCAGTGCTCTGGCTCTTGCTCCTTTTATTAGCGCAATACCTGCTCTGGGACTAGCTCCTAGTTCAATATGTGAGTTATTGCGGGTTCGACTAATAAGTTCGACTACATGCTTAATAAAAACTTCACTCACATGAATTTTATGAACGGCGTCGATGACTGAAATTAAGTCATTAACTTCACCGACGGGATCATCAGAAACAATATCAAATTCAGTATTAGCCACTGCCCCACCGCCTTCTTTTTGAATACCTAAATCCAAATTGCGTTTTAATATTTCCTCTTCTTCTACTGGCGTTGGGTATTTTAGTCTGTGGCAAAGCATAAACCGATCGAGTTGAGCTTCTGGTAGCTCGAATGTGCCGCTTTGTTCAATGGGATTCTGCGTTGCAATAACGAGGAAGGGAATTGGCAGGCGATATGTGTTATCACCAATGGTTACCTTCCGTTCTTGCATAGCTTCTAATAGTGCGCCTTGTACCTTTGGGGCCGCACGATTTATTTCATCTGCAAGTAAAAGGTTAGTAAATACAGGGCCTTTATGCGTGGTAAATTGACCACTAGTTTGATCAAGAATTTCCGAACCAAGGATATCGGATGGTAATAAGTCAATAGTAAATTGAATTCTAGAAAAATCTAAGTGAATTGCTTTGCCAAGTGCGTTTACTAAAAGAGTTTTTGCAAGGCCCGGCATTCCTTGAAGCAAAATGTGACCGCTTGTGAAGAGAGCAATTAGTAAGCGTTCAACTACATCATCTTGTCCAACAACCACGTTTGCTACCTGTTTGCGGACTGCTTCAATATAAGGTGTGTGATTGTTTGGACTTACCATTTTATGTGAACAGGGCTAGGGATGTTTTTCACCCTAGTACATTTTTTCTCGTTTTCAGATAAGAAAATGAGAATTCTGTGTTTTTATTTTGAGCTTTAAGAACGCTCATCTATAGGGAGAATCTCAGGTTGAGAATCTGCACCCGTATAATCTGTGAGTGGCCTATAAAGACGGTTATCATCTAGCTGTTCGAGGACTTGAGCTGTCCACCCGCTCGCTCGGCTAATAGCAAAAATTGGAGTAAAAAGATCGGTAGGAATACCTAGGCTGTAATATACTGTAGCAGAGTAAAAATCGACATTTGCATTAAGACCTTTGCGATCTTTCATCATTTCTGCGATTCGTTCTGACATATTGATCCATTTTGGGTCCCCAAGTTCTTCAGTGAGCTTGATCGCCATTTTTCTTAAATGTGGCGCCCTAGGATCAAGGACTTTGTATACTCTATGTCCTATACCCATAATTTTTTCCTTTCTCTCAAGTTTGCCTTCTACATAAGCATCTACTGCATCTTCTGAACCAATCTCTTCGAGCATTTGAATCACTCCTTCATTGGCTCCACCATGAAGAGGGCCTTTTAAAGTTCCAATAGCTGAGGTAATGGCTGAGTACATGTCACTGAGAGTTGCAACTGTTACTCTTGAACTAAAAGTCGAAGCATTCATGCCGTGGTCAGCATGCAAAATGTAAGCAACATCTAAGGTTTTGGCTGCATCACTAGAAGGGACTTCACCATTAATTAAGTAAAGAAAATGCGCCGCTTCGCTTAGGTCTTCCCGAGGTTCAACAAGTTCTAAACCCTGACGGAAACGGTGAAACGCCGCAACGATAAGTGGCATCTTTGCAATAATAGCAATCGCACGATCTTCATTAAGGCTTCGGTTTTGGTGGTCACCCTTGGTATCATAAAGGCCCATCATTGATATGCCCGTACGAATAATATCCATGGGGCCGGCATCTTTGGGTGCAGCTTTTAGAAAATCGACTATGCCATCTGGTAAGTTGCGGTTGGATTTAAGTTTAGCAGTTAAGCCATCTAGTTCAGATCGATTAGGCAGTTTTCCGTTATGTAATAAATAAATTACTTCTTCAAAGGATGTATGTTCGACCAGATCATCAATTGTATAACCTAAATAACATAATTTGCCTTCTAGTCCTTGAACGTTACTTAGTTTGGATTCGTTTGCGATGATTCCTTCTAGTCCTTTTGCTGCTAATGCCATATTTAAAGGGATATAATTTTATTGCAATATTGCTGTATATGTTGAGGTGGGGGGAGGAGAAAATATAGAGATGCTGCACACATGCAATTTTCTTTTTTTCCTTTGATTGAAGAATTTAGCTAATTCGTGCGAAAGAATTAGAAAAAATATCTTAATTTTTGTTCACAAAATACTAGCTAGTGTGGATCCCATTTCTGACGGGGTTTCTGCAACAGCTATTCCTGCCGCCTTAAGAGCAGTTTTTTTGGCGTGCGCCGTACCCTTTCCTCCAGAAATAATTGCTCCTGCATGCCCCATTCTTCGCCCAGGAGGAGCCGTGGCTCCGGCAATAAATGCTGCTATTGGTTTATTACAGTTATCTTTTGCCCATTCTGCCGCCTCTTCTTCAGCGGTTCCGCCTATTTCACCAATCATAATGATAGATTCCGTTTCAGGATCATCATTAAATAATTTAAGGACATCTAAATGACTTGTGCCATTAATAGGGTCTCCTCCAATTCCAACACAGGTACTCTGGCCAAGGCCAAGTTGAGTGGTTTGCCAGACAGCTTCATAAGTTAATGTTCCAGATCTTGAAACGACACCTACTGAACCTTTTTTATGGATATAACCTGGTGCAATACCGATTCGGCATCCCCCGGATGATTCTGGCCCTGTTCCTGGGGTGACGACTCCTGGACAATTTGGCCCAATGAGTCTGCAATTAGTGTCATCCATCATAGAGCGGACACGCATCATATCAGCGACAGGAATTCCTTCAGTGATAGCAACTATAAGTTCAATGCCAGCGTCTACAGATTCCATGATGGCATCACCTGCAAAGGGAGGTGGAACAAAAATTGCTGATACTGTCGCACCTGTCTCTTTCATTGCATCTTCCACTGTATCAAATATAGGTACTTGAGCTTCGAAAGTTTGCCCTCCTTTTCCTGGAGTTACACCTGCTACAACTTTTGTTCCATAATCAAGGCTAAGCTTGGCATGGGTTCCGCCAAAACCTCCAGTAATTCCTTGAATGAGAACTTTGGTCTCTGGTTTAACTAGTATAGACATTATTGTTATGTTAGTTTATTATTGTATTTTAACTCAAGTCATTAATGGAAAGGTCTGGACGATTCCACCAGTGACACTGCCCCGAAGGTAAAAATTGTTCTATATTTTCGCAGCTAAAACAAACTGCATTTGTAGGAGTCTCCTGAATTTTCAGATCGGTACAAAACAATTCAGTTTTATTTTGATCTAAGAATGTACTTAATTTTGCATAATAGCAGGCTGCCCTAATTTCAGTTGTTGGGTCACCAGGAGTTATTAAAAGCTTTGGTAAGAGTTCAGGTTCGTTTTCCCTGAAGTAATCAATTATAGGATCTTCATTATTAATGTGAAAACTGTGATCAACGGATTCGTCTATCCATTCAAACCATCGCCCTTTTGCTTCTTCAAATTCGACAAGCATATTAGTTTTAGAATCAAGCGGTTCATTACTTTTGTTGGTAATATTGACCGTGACCACTTCATCATGTCCGTGAGGAATTTGGCAGTTCTTAGCCGCACCACTAATTAATCGATGCCCCATAGAATATCGGCGAGTAAAATTGAGTACGATGCTGTGATTCGATTGCAATGTTTGTAAACTTTATATGTTAATCGCCTTAACAGCTTTTTCGGCAGCATCTGACAAATCATCTGCAGCTATCAAATCAACTCCAGAATTTGAAAGAGTTTTCTTTCCTTGATCGACATTATTTCCTTCAAGTCTAACGACTAGAGGTATGCTTAAATTCACTTGCTTACAGGCATTAACTATACCATTTGCGATGACATCACAATCCATGATGCCTCCAAAGATATTTACCAGAATTCCCTTAACATTTGAATCTCCAAGTATAATTTTGAATGCATTAGTGACTTGTTCTTCAGTAGCACCACCACCTACATCTAAAAAGTTTGCAGGTTCTCCTCCATAGTGTTTGATAATGTCCATTGTCGCCATTGCCAGACCGGCTCCATTTACAAGGCATGCAATGTTACCTTCCAGTCCAATATAATTCAGGCCGTATTCAGACGCTGCTACTTCGCGAGGATCCTCTTCTGATGTATCTCGCATAGTAGCAATTTCTTTTTGACGGTATAAAGCATTATCGTCGAAACCGAATTTGGCATCTAATGCAAGGACCTCACCATTAGGTGTAGTAACCAATGGGTTTATTTCAACCATTGAGCAGTCACAAGAAATAAATAATTTAAATAGAGATTTAAGAAGCTTTCCAAACTGCTTTGCAATATCACCTTCGAATCCAAGTTTATTAGAAATTTTTCTAATCTCATATGGTTGAAGCCCCGCGAGTGGATGAATTGATTCTCTTATGATTTTCTCTGGAGTGCTTTCTGCAACTTCTTCAATGTTCACGCCGCCCTCAGTTGAAGCCACAATGACAGGCGATTCACTGTCCCGGTCCATCAATATTGCAAGATAATATTCTTTTGAAATATCCACGGCCTCAGCAACCATGACTTTATTAACGACTTTACCATCTTCGCCTGTTTGGTGGGTGACAAGTGTTTGGCTAAGCATTTTCTCTGCTATGCTAAAAATTTCATTTGAATCCTCTGATAAGTGGACCCCACCTTGGAAACCATTTTTAAAAGTTCCTTTACCCCGCCCACCGGCATGAACTTGAGCTTTAATGACTATTTGCCCACTAATCTCATTTGCAATCTTGAGTGCTTCATCCGAGCTTTCAGCCATTCTTCCTTTAGGTGAAGGAACACCGAACTTCTCAAATAGATCCTTTGCTTGATATTCGTGTATATTCATTGCTTTTCGTTATTAGAGGTCGGAATATTAGGTGTCGTACTCCTAACGGTCAAGACGTCCTCCAAAACTTTTAAATTCTATAGGGACCGGAGCTTCCCAACTTTCAAGGTTACTTAGTTGCATTTTGCGACAATGAAGAGCTTGACGTGGCAATATTAACTTGGATTTCAGACTTTCTGTCCACCCAGTATTGATGAATTCTAAATAGCATGAATCATCACCTCCATAAATTTTATCCCCTACAATTGGCAAATTAACATGATGGGCGTGGACTCGAATCTGGTGCATCCGGCCCGTCTTAGGAATTGCCTTTAGTAAACTAAAAGAACCTTTTATTTCAAGAAGTTCGAATTCAGTTATACATGCTTTACCCTTTGGATGAACCGTTTGTTTGACCCAAACCGGACTATCGTAAATTTCTCCTGCCCTGAGAATAGGTGCATCAACTGTGAATCGTTCTTTATCTGGTATCCCTTTAACTAGCGCAACGTACTCTTTCTTAATTTCTCGATTTTGCATAGCAATACCAAACCTTCTTGCCGTCTCTTTGTTTTTTGCAATGAGAACAACGCCGCTTGTCTCTCTATCCAAACGGTTAATGATTGAAAGAGTGGCTCCATTAGCAATGTCGTAAGCAAGGAGAGCTTCAATTTCCTCAAGCAGTGAGGGTGGGTTGCCAGGTGTACTTGGATGAACAAGTAGTGGAGAAGGCTTGTCGACCACAATATAATTTTGTGTTTCATGCAGAACCACAAAGTTTGTATTGTTTTCGATCACGTATAGTGGTGGCTAATAGCCAACACTTGATTTTAAAAGATTAGAAAAATTTCTAATCTTGATCGCCTTCGTTTTTGAGGTAATCGGAAACGTTATTTAAAGCATCTATAAGTTCCTGAAGGCTTTCTTCTGGAACCATGATAGTGTCTCTTCGGCCTCTAACATCTTCAGTAATTTTAAGAAATTTACCGCGATCATTAGCTTTAAGATCAATAAAAAATACTTTCCGATCAGAAAAAATCTTTTCTGTGTATAATGGCTCATCGCGGCGTCTTCTGTATCCGCGGTTATCATTTTCTTCTTGTTCTTCTTCTTCTTCTTCAAACATACCAACTATAACTTTCCTCAGTTCAATTTGAATATTTATTGGGTGAGAATGCTAATGCTAATGGGCAGGTTAGCAAGTTCAATTAGCATTTTTTAATATTAGTTTTTACTAAATTAATCAATGCCACAGGCTTGACGCGCTTTGATTAACGTGGAGCTTGCTGCAGAACGAGCTTTTTCAGCGCCTTTTTTCAGCACCTTATCAACATAATCTAAATCCTTTGATAATTGATCTCTTTTTTCACGCATAGGTTGAAAATAATCCCAAAATTCTGAGAAGAGACGTTTTTTGAAATCCCCATATCCGAAGCCGCCGCTCTTAAAGTCTGATCGCATAGCATCAATATTTTTATCTGAACTTACCAGCTTAAAGAGATCGATGATGATTGATTCTTCTGGATCTTTTGGGTCTTCAACGGGTGTTGAATCTGTGACTATAGACATAATTTTCTTTTTAGTCTGTTTTTCAGTTCCAAAAATTTCGATAATGTTTCCATAGCTTTTGCTCATTTTTTGCCCATCAACTCCAGGCACTTTCGCTTTTTCTTTACGGATCTTTGGTTCTGGAACAACGAAAACCTCACCATAAAGATTATTAAATTTTATGGCTATATCTCTGGTCACTTCAAGGTGCTGCTTTTGGTCATCACCGACTGGCACAATATTGCTATCATATATTAATATATCAGCAGCCATTAGCACAGGGTAAGCAAATAAACCATGAGTAGCTTCAAGACCTCGATCCGTTTTATCTTTAAAGGAATGACATCTATTTAAAAACCCCATAGGAGTAACGGTACTTAATAACCATGATAGTTCTGTAACTTCGGGTACATCTGATTGTTTAAAGAACACAGCTTTATCGGGATCTAATCCACATGCCATAAAATCTATTGCAACATCCCGAACATTATCCCTGAGTTGTATCGGATCTTTTACGGTTGTTAGAGAATGATAATCAGCAATGAAGTAAAATGCCTCACCTTGATCTTGTAGTTCTATAGATGGCTGCATCATGCCGAAATAATTTCCAACATGGAGCCTGCCACTAGGTTGAATACCTGATAATATACGCATTGTAAGATTTTAAATTATGATCAGTCTCTAAGTCTAAGTGTCAAGAGAAGCTCTTATGGCAAAAATAATTTCGACTTTAGTCCGTCTAACACAAGATTTCTGTTCTCCACTAATTATTTCATGCAAATGAAGCAAATTCTGGGAAATGAAGTGAAAAAACTTAATAATCTCCGAGTTTTTTTTAATTTATTGATTTTTATGTTATTTAGAATTTATAAGACATTAAGAATGAGGGGCTTTATGGCTTAACAATGGAAGCGGTTTTTTTTGTTTATATTTTCACCAAAAGCATGGATTCTGATAATTAAGTAAACTAAATAATAAAAAAACCAAAAATTCCAATAAGGTTGTGACCTTTAGTAGGTCGAGTGACATCTAAACTAGAGAAGGGGTAAAACTATAATTTATTACCATCTTTAAATTCAGGGCCAGCCTTATATGAACTGCCGTGGATGCATTATCTGATGATGAGTTGGTGGCTCGGTGTAAAGCTGAGTTGCCTTACAACGTCAATGCATATCGTGAGCTTCTGAGGCGCCATGAACCATTAGTTTATAGAAGTTGTTTAAAAATGCTCGGTTCCGTTCAAGATGCTGAAGAAGCTTGCCAAGATTCGTTTCTACAAGTCTTCCACAAGATTAGTCAGTTTGAGGGTAGGTCTGCTTTTAAAACTTGGCTATATAGAATTGTTTATAATCGTTGCATAGAGACTAGGCGAAAAGATGCGCGTCGTAATCAATATCATGCTAAATTGAAAGAAGAGGTAGAAAACGAAGAGCTCGCAAATTCTAATACAGATTCTCATAATGAGATTACTGGCAGAGTCCATGAAGTAATAGCAAAAATGAATGGAGAGGAGCGTAGACTCGTTACCCTTAGGTATATATCAGGTCTTAGCATTCAAGAAATTTCTGATGTTCTTGAAATTGGTTTGAGTGCAACAAAGATGCGCTTATACCGTGCCCAAGAAAGGTTTAAAGAAATCTACAACGATTTAGATTTTGAAGGGGAGGTACAAGAAGGATGATTACTGACGCACAGTTTTTAGAACAGGATGCTCAGATACTTGATATTTTCAAGGAAGAAGCAATCGACGAGAACTCCATATTTAGTCAAGCGGATCAGGTTTCAGTAAGTGAAATTGAATCAGAAGATCTGAGAAGAATTGAGAGAATAGTTGAGAGAGCGAAGTTTACTTTGGTAATGGAGCATTCATTGTCTTTTCTCTTCAAAACAATAGGATCTGGAATTTCCGAACTGGCGACTGCTGCTGTGGGTGTTGCGAAGAGTGCCAGCCCAAATAGCGCAGCAAACAAACAACCGATAATAAAGGATGACAAAACTGATTGCTCAAATTCAAGATAGTAACAAATCTTTAGGGGTTTCTCCAGATAATGAGAGCTGGGGTTCTGAACTTATTCAGCAGTTCTCTAATATGGGTAATGAATTACTAGCCTTTATACCTAAGCTATTAATCGCACTTATTCTCCTTTTAGTTGGATATATCATTTCGTATATAGTTGCTAGAGGAGCTCGGTTTTTATTAGAAAAATTTGGAGGACTATTAAAAGAGAATTTAGCAAACAACCCATTGGTTGAAAGGTCAGGGATTTCAGGAGTTTTCTTACGAGCAAATAACAGTGCTCCATTTTCTATGATAGTTAGCAAGACCCTTTTTTGGATCTTGATGATAATGTTTTTAAGTTCATCGGCCGGCTCTTTAGGGTTACCTCAAATTTCGGAGCCTCTTAACGGGTTAGTCAGTTTTTTGCCTCGCGTAATTACGGCTATCATTATATCGGTCGCGGGTTTTGTTATTGGTGATCTTGTAAGAGGCTTTGTAACGAATGGTGCTAATCGAGTGGGATTGGATTATGCCAGAGCCCTCGCGAATTTGGTTTATGCTTTTATACTAGTATTGGTACTAACCATTGCTATAAGCACCCTTGGTGTGGACACAACACTTATACGTCACACCGTTGAAATACTTTTACTTGGAGCCGCCATTGCAACTGCTTTGGCATTAGGGTTAGGGATGAGACCCTTGGCTCAAAATATTGTTTCAGGAGTTTACGCTAGAGATTTATATCCCGTTGGAACAAGAATAAGATTTAAAGACCAAGATTCCTTATCAGGAAAAGTTGTGTCTGTTGGCCCAGTAACCACCCAGCTAGAAAATGCCGATGGTGATCATTTGAATATACCTAATAGTTCATTGATGTCCGGGATCGTTGAATCTAAAGCCATTGATAAACCTATAAACTAGGGACAATAATTTTTTTATTATTCCTCAATACATGGTGTCATTATTGCTTCACTCATCCCATGTATGATTTTTTTATCGGAAGGAACTAAGGTTGCTAATATTCCTCCAAGTTTAACATCTGATATTGAGTCATCTTTTGTGGAGGTAAAGTAATAAGGGCAAAGCCTTGCTCGAACATCAATGGTTTTAATTTTTTCTTCTGAAATATCCCAGTAAGAGTGTTTGAAGACTTTAGCTTTTTTAAATTTTTGCATTACCCAGGGCCTAGATGGAAAATCTTCAATTGCCATTTCAACTGCTTTCTTCCAATCTTCAGCGGATAAATCATGACCAATTTTAACGCTACGGCTACCCCACGCGAGTTCTGAGAAGCCACTTATTTTAAGCACCAATTCTCTTTGTTTTTGTGAGAATTTAGATAATTCATTCCAATTGTTAATACCTAGTCTAGGTAATTCAGCATAGTGAGGAACCGGACTTGGATCAATGACCCAACTGTATGGTAAATACGATTGAAGCTTTTCAATTTGAGACTGGCGCATCCATTTTAACCAATTCGAACGGAGTGGCTGTGAATGAAAAAGTGCACTCCACATTTTCTCTTCTAGAAATGCTTTATGAGGTGAAGATACTTCTATTTTACAATCTTTAGCATGCTTAAATATATCTTCAGCCGGTGGTATATTTTCTAGGTCAAAGAGCTCGTAGAAACGGTAAATATCTCTATTCTTAATTTCATAACTTTCTGCCTCTAATACTTCATAATAATTATTATTATCTCCCTCATTAAGCTGTTCAATAAACCATTCCATTTCAGGTTTGTAATCTTTGGCTTCTTCACTAATTACTATGTCAGCACCTTTAGGTAGAATACTCTTAAATCCATCCATCATGCCCATAGGTCCACCTAAGACATTATCACCTAGTGCGGAATACGTTTTGTTTAACCATCCGGTTAAGCCTATACCTCCAGGCACACTATCAATCTCGGTTATTGCAAAACCCTCATCAGTAAGAATTAGATCAGGACGTATAATTCTTGGGAGAGCATTTTTTATAGACTTATTGCGACCTTGATTGATGATATTTTGTGGTTTTCCTGAATCAAGATAATTAGCAACCCACTCTGGTGCTTTACCGCTATGACTTTGAAGATAGATTGAATTGCAAGCTGTTAAGTAGTTAGCAAGTAAGCGACCTAGATCATGAAGTTGCTTTGAGACCTTTTTTGATATTACAACTGGGTAAGGTGATTGTCTCCATGTCTTATCCAAAAAAAGACCAGAATCCGGAAATGATTTTCGAATGAAATCTACCCTCTTATCGGCTGAGTCCGTTTTATTGGAGACCATTAGGAAGAATTTAAATTATTTATGAGTGTTATTTCATAGCTCGTAGAGCAGACCTTATCAACTCATCCGAGTCCATGTTTGTTGAATTTGATTTTTTAATTTCATTCACGGCTTTTAAAGCTTCCGTTTGTTTATACCCAAGAGAAATCAATGCCAAAACAGCATCATGGATAACACTCTCAGCTCCTTTGCTATCTTCCCTAACTGCATTCCAAGTTTCAGTTACGCCTACTTTGTCTTTAAGCTCCAAAATTATTCGTTCAGCTGTTTTTTTACCCAATCCATTTATTTTGGATAGGCTTGGAATATCACCACCTATCACGGAATTTTTAAATTCATCAACTGACATTCCACTTAGTATTGCGAGCCCTAATTTGGGACCTATGCCAGAAACTCTATTAATCAAAAGACGAAAGAGGTCTCGTTCATCATTTGTTGCAAAGCCAAAGAGAGTCTGTTCTTGTTCGCGAATATGAAGGTGTGTTAATATCTGAAATTTTTCTCCTTCATTAGGCATTTTATCGCTGGTTGAAAGCGGAACTAACACTTCATAACCAACGCCTCCAACGTCTATTATTAATCTACCAGGAATGATTTCAGATAGAACTCCGCTTAGGTAAGTAATCATTGTTATAAATGGGAAACAGGAAAAAGAGATGGCAAAGTACTTTTTTGAATTGATATCTATTAATAGAAGTACAATTGGTTAATTTCTTTTGGTTAATTAAATTTATGCGTTTCTTTATTATAATTATCTTAATAATTAGTTCATTTAGTCCAGAATTAAGTATAGCTCAAAGATTACAACAAGATGGTATAGCAAAAAATGACAAATCTCATAAATTAAAGGAACCTATATTGATCATTCAACCAAAGAATATGAGATCTGAGGTCATTATGATGGTTCCTGGTGCTAAGAAAACTGTGTATAGTGCAGGTTATTTGGGAGAGCTTGGTGTGACTCCTTTTAGTGCTGAAGAATTTAGAGGTGAATTTAGAGGAGGTTGGAGAGAATTTCGAGAAAGAGCGCTTTTAGCTACTAAGAGCCACCTTAAGTCGATTAAACCTATTTATGTAAGAGATTCTCTCGGTAAAATTGAATATGCTCTCATTCAGTCGGAAAACCCCTCAATTATTGCAGCCATTAAAACCTCACAATTTAGGGATCTATTTAAAGATAAATTTGGAGATAATTTGTTAGTCGTGATGCCCAACAGAAGTACGATTATTATCTTTTCTGCCGATAAAAACAGGTTAAATGCCTATAAGAAAACTTTTTACCAAATGTATCTTGATTCTATTTATCCTGTGAGTAGAGAGGTTTTTCTAATTAACGCTGAGGGCTTAAGCGTGATTGGGGACCTAAAATCCCCATAAAACTAAAAAAATTCAAAAAAACTGGTTTTTCCCAATTTTGCGGCTATAATACGCGCCCTCAATCTAATCTTATTGCCCTTTGGCTTTAATTAAAGCTCATTAATCTTGGTTTATGAGGTTTGATTGTGATAAAATAAAAAAAATATGGCTACAACACGCAGAACCCGGTTTTCCCGGAGAATACCTGATCACGTGACCGATGAATTGGTTGTTGTGCTCAATGAGAATGATGAGGCTCTAGAATTTAATAAATTGTTTGAGCTAGTATACGAAAACCTTAAAGAAAAAAACGCAGTCAGTGGAGGAGAAGAGATGCTTCGTTTAAGAGCATATGAAAAACTTCAAAATCTAGTGACTCGAGGCCTAGTAGAGAAGAATGCCAAGTGTTACAAAGGCCTTGAAGGCATTGAGCAAGCATCTAGTGCATACATAGCTGCTCAACAGGCAAAGCAACAAGCTTAAGTCCTACATAATTATTATTAATAGGCAGGAGCGCATTCATGTGTTCCTGCCTATTTTATTTTTGAATAGTTTTAATTGAAATCTTTATATATCGATCCGTAATTTAGATATTCTAAATGTTAGACCAATACATACCTGTACTTATGCAGCTTGGAATCGCGACTGGCTTTGCAGTTTCCACTCTACTAGTTAGTGTTCTTTTGGGCAAAAGTGCAAAATCTAACAAAGTAAAAGACAGTGCCTATGAGTGTGGCATGCTTCCCATAGGAGAGGCAAAGCCAAGGTTTAGCGTTAAATTTTATGTTATAGCGATGCTTTTTGTTATTTTTGATATAGAAGTTGTTTTCATGTATCCATGGGCGGTTTCATTCGGAACATTCTTAGAAGCCGGGCAAGCTCAAATGGTCTTTTTGAGTATGTCTGGTTTTGTTGGGATTCTTCTTATCGCCTACTTATATGCATGGAAGAAAGGTGCTCTCAGTTGGAAGTCTTAAGACTTTCCTCAAGCCATTGAGAAACCCAAAGTATTTCTTCATTAGAAATATTAAATGGTGGGGTCAAAGCTAGGACATGACCTGTAGGCCCATCAGCAAGTGTAATAATTCCGGCCTTTAATGAATCATTAATAAGTTTTGTTGCGAGTGCACCATTAGGATTTCCTAAATCATCTAATATTTCTAGCCCAAGCATCAGACCCTTACCACGTATCTTACCCCTATATGGGTGCTGGATCTTTTTTAGAGTATTTATAAAAAATTGGCTTTTCTTGTTAACATTGGAAGTAGTCGTTGGATCAGAATGAATCGATAATGATTCCAAGGCCATTGCGCAACCTATTGGATTACCTAAAAAAGTAGATGTGTGAATAGCTTCTCCATCTGAAACTGGCCAAGCGTCCATAATATTTGGTTTTCCTGTGCAAATTGATAAAGGAAACCCTCCAGCCAACGCTTTACCTAGGCAGATTATATCTGGAATCACATTCCAGTGTTCGCAGGCGAATAACTTACCTGTTCTGTTAAAACCTGTGTAAATTTCATCGAGTATTAGAACCATATTATGTTTATCGCAAATATCGCGAAGCGCAGGCAAAAAGGAATCTTCAGGAACAACTTTCCCGCCTCTTCCCAAGATGGGCTCAACAATAATGGCTCCAATATTATGCGAACTTACTAATTCGATTACTTTAGATAAACCGCTTTCTCCAAAAGGAACAGTAAATCCAAAATGAGAAATTTGTTTAGTAAAGGGTTCTTTAAATTTAGTTATTCCGGCAGTTGCTAAGGATCCAATACTAGTTCCATGATAGCCATCTTTAAAACAGATTACACCCTCTTTCCCTGTATGAAGAAAAGCAGTCTTGAGGGCAGACTCAATAGAATCGCTTCCGGAAGAACTAAGAATCGATTTACCTCTTTCTCCACTCCACTTTTCGAAGGTTAGCTCACTGATTTTTTTACATAATTCTACTTTCAGTTCTGTAGGATGAACGTCACCCATACCATGCAATAATTTACATGCTTGTTTTTTTAGAGCATCAGTTATGCTTGGGTTTTTGTGACCAAGAGAAGAAACAGCAAATGCTGAGGTTAAGTCTAAAAAACGATTGCCATCAACATCCCAAACATTTATTCCGTCTGCATTATCCCAAAAGACAGGAAATTTTTCTGATATAAAAGTTACATTTCTCGATTCATACTTATGCAACTCCTCACCCAGAAGGCGAGACCTTGGTCCAGGAATTTCGGTAACAATTTCGGGAAGCATTTAGCCAGATAATCTGACTGAATGCGTTGAATATGGCGAATATAAAAATCTAATTAATTAGGATCAATGAGCTCTGCAGAACTCCTCAAGTCTATCGAGTCCCTCTTTTATAACAGGCAGACTGGTTGCATAACTAATTCGAATGGTTTGGTCGTTACCAAACGCAACGCCTGGAATTGTGGCAACTTGCATACGGCTAAGAAGCTTTTCTGCAAAGTTAACTGATTTGATTCCTGTTTTCTCGATATTAATTAAGAAGTAAAACGCTCCTTCAGGTTCAATAGTTGAAATGTTTGCTATCGTATTCAGTCTTCCTAAAACGTATTGTCTACGAATGTTATACTCTTCAACCATATCATCAATTTCAGATTGATCGCTGGTTAATGCGGCTATGGCACCGTATTGAGCAAATGTGGTTGGGTTCGAAGTACTATGACTTTGAATGGTATCAATGGCATCGGCGATTTCTTTGATAGCTGCTGTATAACCTAATCGCCATCCTGTCATAGAGTAAGCTTTAGAAAATCCATTAATGGTGATGGTGAGCCTTCTTATTTCATCACTTATAGAAGCTATACTAACGTGTTTTGATTCACCATAAACAAGCTTTTCGTAAATTTCATCTGACAGAATCAGAATATCCTCAGATGCTGCAACCTCACCAATTGCTGCAAGCTCTTCTCTTGTATAAACAGCACCGGTAGGATTATTAGGAGAATTAATAATGATCATTTTGGTAGAACCTGTCATGGCATTATCAAATTCCTCGGCTGTGATCTTCCAATTGTTTTCTTGTTTGGTTTCGGCAAAAACGGGTTTAGCACCAACAGCATTTACCATCTCTGGATAACTCGTCCAATAAGGAGAAGGGATGATGACTTCATCACCTGCATCACAGCAAGCCATTATGGCATTGAAGCAGGAATGCTTGGCGCCACAATTAACAACAATTTCATCTGGTTCGTAATTAATTTGATTTTCTTCTTTGAGCTTTTTAGCAAGTCCCATTCTTAGTGCCTTGAGTCCAGCAACAGCTGTATATTTTGTTTCACCATCTTGTAAAGCATCAATAGCTGCATTTTTAATGTGCTGAGGTGTATCGAAATCAGGTTCGCCAGCAGCAAGGCCACAAACGTCAATACCATCTTCTCGCATTTGTTTTGCTTGGCTGGTAATAGAAAGAGTTAATGATGGTGAAAGATCTGCAATGGTTTCAGCTATAAAATCCATGATTTTTTTCTAAGGGATAAGGTTCAATTCTTGGCGATTTACAAATAAAAAGGCTTCCGCTACCGGAAGCCTCCAAGGCTAAATTCGTAATGTCGAGCTTCCGCGTCAGCGTTATGCGGATTTCTCTTCTAGCCCACTGATATCTAAAGGCAAGAGAAAACTTACAATTTGGCGAACTTAATATAAGATATCGATCGTTGAGCTGGCTTTGATAGCCTTTTCTTTAGCTTCATCGATGGTTTTACCCCTAGCAATTGCAACTCCCAGCCTTCTTCGACCTGAAATGCTAGGTTTACCAAATAAGCGTAATTGGGTGTCTGGCTCCATTAGTGCCTTATCGACGTTCCCAAATGATATTTCATCTGAATTCCCTTCACCTAATATAACGCTAGAAGCAGCTGGGCCATGTTGCATGATGTTTGGAACTGGAAGTCCTAATATAGCCCTTGCATGTAATGCGAATTGTGAAAGATCTTGCGATAGAAGTGTAACTAAACCCGTGTCGTGAGGACGTGGTGAAACTTCACTAAAAATAACATCATCACCTTTAATAAAAAGCTCTACTCCAAAAATACCGAAGCCCCCTAGTGCTGTGGTAATGGATTCTGCCATTTCTTTTGCTTTATGAATGGCTTCATCTGTCATGGGTTGTGGTTGCCAACTCTGTCTGTAATCACCGTCTGACTGTACATGGCCAATTGGTTCACAAAAGGAAGTCCCATTCATATGGCGCACAGTGAGCTGTGTAATTTCATAATCAAATTCAACAAAACCCTCTACAATCACTTTACCCGCACCCGCTCTTCCACCTTCTTGAGCATAGAGCCAAGCTTTATCAATTTGATCATTTGAGGTCAACGTTGTTTGTCCTTTTCCAGAAGAACTCATAATGGGTTTCACTACGCAGGGGATACCGATTTCTTGAACTGCATTATCAAATTCTGCTTTCGTACTGGCAAATTTATAAGGAGAGGTTTTAAGTTTTAAATCCTCAGCAGCAAGTTTGCGTATGCCCTCTCTATTCATTGTTAAGCTAGTCGCTCTGGCTGTTGGAATAATATTATATCCCTCATTTTCAAGATCAACTAGCACGTCAGTCGCAATGGCTTCTACTTCGGGTACTATTAAATGTGGTTTTTCTTTTTCTATGACGGATCGCAATGCATTTCCATCCAGCATATCAATTGAATAGGACCGGTGGGCAACCTGCATTGCTGGAGCATTTTCATAGCGATCAACGGCAATGACTTCACAACCATATCTTTGTAATTCAATGACCACCTCCTTACCAAGTTCTCCAGAACCGCATAATAATACTTTAGTTGCCTTTTGCGTTAATGGGGTACCTATGTTCATGAATAATTATAGTATAAACTGTTCACCTTGACTCTTATTGATTTAAGAGCTTTCGAGCAACTAGAAAGTTCTGTCGATAGGTTAAAAACCAGATGAAATGTACAATTATAGTTATCAGTGCTCTATTTTTATGAGTTACATATAAAAAATGGTGCTTAGGTAGAGTGCCATGAGGACAGGGGTTCAACTCCCCTCGCCTCCACTTAATTGGTGGGCCATCTGCGTGGCACGACTGAATTTCAAGGAGAGACACATTAAACAAAAAAATAATTTATCTTAATTTAAAATGTTTCGAGGAATTCTTATTAAGAAATAACAAATTCCAAAATAGGAAATTTTGAGAGGTTATTTCCGCTTATGAAGATATTATTATGAAGATTGACTCCGCTGTTATTTTTTTTGCTACTTCGATTTTGGCGACTTCGGTCGTCCAGGCTCAGTCGGTCGCTGACAATTGGCACCAGTGGCGTGGCCCAGAAAATAATGGCGTCTCCCGCACCGCGGATCCACCTGTAGAGTGGAGCGAAGAAAAGAACGTTGCTTGGAAAATTGAAATAGGAGGCCATGGAACCTCCAGCCCGATCGTGTGGGGCAACAAAGTATTTGTGACTACGGCCGTCAATACCGAGAAGGTTGATCCTTCACTGCCGAAGCCGGAAGATCAGCCAGAGAGGGTCTTCGGGATCAAGCATCCCAATACCAGTTACCAAATGACGGTACTCTGCATTGATAAAAATACAGGAAAGGAGCTTTGGCGGGACGTAGCAAAAACCTTGGTTCCCCATGAGGGTCATCACAGAGACGCCAGCTTCGCTTCGGCTTCGCCCTTTTGTGACGATAAGAGAATATATTTTTGGTTCGGTTCTGGTGGGCTATTTGCCTATAGCCATGACGGAAAAAAACTTTGGGAGCGTGACCTTGGAAAGGTAAAAGTGGGTGCAAGTTTGGGCGAAGGGAGCTCGCCGTTGGTCCATGACGGTAAAATGGTTATCGTTCGTGACAATGCCGGACAATCGACTATTGAAGTGTTGGATGCCAGTAATGGGGAGCCCATTTGGAAAAAGGATAGAGATGAGCGTAACGCCTGGGCCACACCGGCAATAGCAAAGTATCAAGGAGTGACACAGGTGATCACTTGCGCTTCGAATAAGGTCCGCAGCTATAACTTAATAAATGGCGAAATAATTTGGGAGGCAAAAGGTCTGACATCAAACTGTATTCCGTGTCCGATCGTCCATGAGGAAGTTGTCTATTGTATGAGTGGCTACAAAGGATACTCATTGCTCGCTATCCCAATTACGGACAAAGGAGACGTTACGGATTCAGTCCTTTGGAAGGTCAAGCGAGGTACTCCTTATATTCCTTCGCCACTACTCTATGATGAGCTGCTCTATTTCACTCAGTCGAACCAGAATCTTATGACTTGTGTTGATATTAAGGATGGTAGTCAGGTAATTGAGAAGGATCGGTTGCCCGGTCTAGGCGGAATTTACTCCTCACCAGTAGGGGCTGCTGATCGAATCTATATGACTGATAGAAAGGGAACGGTTTTGGTTTTGGAACGGGGCAATAAGACGAAGGTACTCGCCACTAACGAACTGGATGATGATTTCCATACTTCTCCGGCCCTCGCTGGTAAAAAGCTCTTTTTGCGAGGGATGCGTTTTCTTTACTGTCTCGAAGAGAAGCGCGCTTCAGTTAAACAAAAGGTCGTTTCGGAAAAGCCTGCTGAGAAAAAACCAACTAATGCCAATAACTTTCGAAAACGCCCTAACGTTGTTACTCTACTTGTCGACGACTTGGGGTACCGCGACATCGGCTGTTACGGCGGCCCTGTTAAGACTCCCGTTCTCGATAAGCTGGCCGCTGGGGGCGTGCGTTTAACCGATTTTCACTCGGGAGCTCCTTCCTGCTCCCCCTCACGTGCCACTTTTCTTACGGGTCGCCACCACTATCGTGCCGGAGTCTATTCCGTCATCACCGAACGGCTTCACAAGATGCATCTGCTGAAGAGCGAAACGACCATCGCTGAAGTGCTCAAGGAAAATGGCTACGCCACTGCCCACTTCGGCAAGTGGCACCTAGGCATGCCCGTCCAGAATCGCAAGAATCCCACCCCCGGCGATCATGGCTTCGACTATTGGTTCGGCCTCATCAACGGCCCGGGCCCCAGCCACAAGAACCCAACCCAGTTTCTGCGCAATGGCAAACGCGTGGGACAGATAAAAGGCTACTCCTGTCAAATCGTCGTCGATGAAGCCATCACTTGGCTCGATGAAAAGCGCGAAGCCGACGAGCCCTTCTTTCTCAATCTTTGGTTCAACGAACCCCACGCCCCAATCGCGGCGTCCGACGAGATCGTTTCCAAGTATGGCGAGCTTAACGATCAAGCCGCAATCTACAGTGGCACTATCGACAACACCGACCGGGCGATTGGACGACTCGTCGCCAGACTGGAAAAACTCGGGGAGCTCGATAACACCATCATCGTATATTCCTCCGACAACGGCAGCTACAGACAGGAGCGTAACGGAGAACTTCGCGGCCAGAAAGGATCTCAATTTGAAGGCGGGCACCGCGTCCCCGGCATCTTCTACTGGAAGGGTGGAATCCCTGGCGGACGTGTCGAGGACGAGCCCGCCGGTGTCGTCGATCTCCTTCCCACGCTCTGCGGATTGATCGGGATTGAAAAACCCGAAAAGGTCCATCTCGATGGCTCCGACCTTGCGCCTATGCTCACTGGGTCTGATAAGTTCAACAGGCATCAGCCGCTCTTTTGGATGACTGGCGCGAACATGGTCCTTCGAGTGGGTGACCACACTCTTTTTGCATCCGGCACTGCGAAATCACCGATCGACTTCAAAGCTGCCAATCGACTCACGGAGCAAATCAAGCAAGTCCTCGGCGATGATCTCGAGAAAGTGCTGGACGGAAGGGATGTTAAGGATCTTCGCAACCGCCTGTTTAATCACGGGAGATTAGCCAATCCCGAGGCCGAGCGACTGCGGAACCAGCTTCGGGACTTGTATTACTTCAACGAAGCGTGGATCCCTGAACTCAAGAAGAGCGGGATTGGTCGTGTTCAACTGTATGACCTATCGAAGGATCTCGGTCAGCAAAAAAATATTGCGAAAAAGCGACCCAAACTCGTCACTCAATTGAAAAAGCAGGCCGCTGGAATCTACAGAAGTGTTATGGCCGATGCACCGGAATGGTCCTCAAAATGAACCGATTTTTCATTATTCTTCTTCTACTTATTTAGCATAAAAAAAGAGCGACTACCTAGGTAGTCGCTCTCTTAATGGGGAATGAGTTCAAATTCAAAACTCGATTGATTCTTCTTCTAATTCACCATTTCCGTTCATTGCATTTTTTACAGCAGATTCAATTTCCGTGTAAAGTGTTTGGTTAGCTTTTATTGCTTCCTTAGTTGCATCTCTTCCCTGCCCAAGTTGCTCACCATTATAACTAAACCAAGATCCCCTCTTTAATAAAATACCATGCTCCAGTGCCAAATCCAACAGGGACCCGACTGCTGAAATTCCTTCATTATACATGATATCAAATTCCGCTTCAGTGAATGGTGGGGCTACTTTATTTTTAACAACCTTTAGTCTTGTTCGATTTCCTGATACTGAACCATCTGTATTCTTAATCGCTCCAATTCTTCTTATATCCACTCTTACTGAGCTATAAAATTTAAGAGCTCTTCCACCTGGTGTCGTTTCCGGACTACCAAACATGACACCTATTTTCTCTCTTATTTGGTTAGTGAAAATACAAGTTGTTCTTGCCTTAGATATGATTGATGTGAGCTTCCGCATTGCGGCACTCATTAGTCTTGCTTGTGCGCCGACCGTTGAGTCACCAATTTCTCCATCTAGTTCTTGTTTTGTAACTAGAGCAGCTACTGAATCTAGAACAATAACATCTAGCGCATTAGACCTCACTAGGGTCTCTACAATTCTTAAAGCTTCTTCTCCTGAGCTTGGTTGGGAAACTAAAAGATTATCCATGTTTACTCCCAATTTTTTTGCATACTGAGGATCTAATGCGTGCTCTACGTCTACGAAAGCTGCGAGGCCACCCTTTTTTTGTGCTTGTGCGATTGCGGTTAGCGTAAGCGTTGTTTTTCCTGATGATTCCGGACCGTATATTTCAATTATACGACCTCTGGGAAATCCACCCACTCCTAATGCTCGATCGATTAATAGATTTCCAGTGGGGATGACATCAACATCAACACGATACTCATCTCCCATTCTGATGATGGAACCTTCACCGTAGTCCTTGTGTATTTGCTGAATAGCTAGGTCTAGATTTTTAGCCCTCATTGTTGCGAGTTTTGCAGCTTCAGGGTTTTCTTTCGTGATTGCAGTTTTCTTTTCGGGCACCTCTTTTTTAGATTTAATCTTTGGCTTTGAATCGATTTTTTTATTAGGTATTGCTATTGCTGGCATATTTAAACGTGTTATGTAATTAAGTGAACATAATTACAGTGTTCAAAAATACAGTTATAGCAAGTTGTTTATTCTTAAATTTTCATATTTCTTAATTATTTAGCTAAAAAACATATTTTTCAATTCTCAAATGCGCTTTGAATCTTGATCTAATAGTCAATAAAACGTTCAAAAGTTTCTAGGTAGATACCAAAAATCTTAAATATTTGCCATATGACGATTATTACAACGAATCCATAAATGACCTTTGGAACCATTTTAGATATTCTATTACATTGAGATTCGGCATCATCGGAAAAAATCTTTGACCATTGTGCCAGTTCTACATCAAGAGTTCCTGATTCTTCACTCGTTATATATGATCGCGTAAATGTTGGAGGAAAAACTTTAGTTAGTGATGCGAGATTAGGTCCAGCAGGATTACCAGAATTCACAGAAGGAAGTACTTCTTGAGACATTGATTCAACAATCTCACCACTTAATGAGGCTTTTGACGCCGCTTTCAACGAATCAGAAACAGTGTGAGATGAAATGAGATGGATTCTTAAAATTTCTGTAAATCTAGATAAGGCAAAAGCTCTTCTTACTTTATTAATTAATGGGAGTTTATTAAACAGTTTGTCATAAGATGCAGCATGCTGGGCCTTTTTTAGAAAATGGCGAACTAGAAAAATACCAATAACTAAAATGAAATAGCAGACCAAAAGTGTTATTAAAGCCATGATTAATTCACCTACTAAGTTTCGACTTGCCGCTGCTCTGGGGAGAGCTGGTAGCAAAACAGCAAAATGAAGCATTACAATTGGGTAAATAAGGCCAGCTCTAATTTTCTTTTTTGAATTATTTTGTAATTTAAAATAATTTGATAGAAGACTGAGAATTTCTGGAATTTTCCCGCTCTTTTCTCCTGAACATATTAGGGAAACCTCTAAAGAAGTGATATCGTTATTATATTGAATACTATCAGAAAAAGATTTCTTTTCTTTAATGCCCTTTAAAGTTTGCCTTAGATAATCGGCCTGATTCTTTGGAGGATTTGTGTCTAAAATTGATTCAATAGCTTTATGAATCGGAAATCCAGCGCTAGAAAGTTTTGATAACTCGCTGTATAATGTGAACTTGTCATGGTCGTTCAGCATGATTGAAAATAAATTTACTGGTTACTATTCAGTAATCGGGCCAGTGTGGCTATCTGATTTTTTATAATGAGTGATAAAAATACAGAACAAGATACTAAATTCATGAAATCAGCTATCAAAGAGGCTGAAAAAGGCATTGGTTGTACCAGTCCAAACCCGAGTGTGGGATGCGTTATCGTCAAAAAAGGAAAGATTATTGGCAGAGGCTACCATCGAGGAGCAGGAGGTCCGCATGCGGAAATTGAGGCAATAAAAAATGCTAAAAAGACTCCTATTGCTGGCTCTACCATTTATATCACTCTAGAGCCATGTTCGACTCATGGTAAGACTCCTCCATGTTCCAACGCCATTATTAACGGGGGTTTTAAACGAGTGGTCTACGGTATTAATGACCCTGACCCTCGCCATCAAGGCAATTCTATGCAACTTCTAAGGAAGAAAGGAATAGATGTGACCTCAGGTGTTTTATCAGAAAGTTGTCATCGGATAATTAGGCCATTTACAAAACGCCTTCGAACTGGTTTGCCCTGGGTTCTCGTCAAAGCTGGGATGAGTCTCGATGGTCGGTTAACTAGACCTGGTAATGAAGGGCAATGGATTACTAATGAGAAAGCGATTAGAGATACACAGAATTTAAGAGCTGAGGTGGATGCAATTATTATTGGAGCTCAAACCCTAAGAAAAGATGATCCGCGCCTTACAATTCGTGAACCGATATTATTGAAAAGGCGAAAAAATCAGCCCAAGAGAGTTGTTCTTACACGAACCGGTAGATTACCAAAATCCGCAAAGATTTTCACAGATGAGTTCAGAGAAAACACTATAGTGTACACTAACAGATCACTTAATGCAGTGCTCAAAAATCTTGCTGATAAGCACCAATGCAACAGTGTCATGATAGAGGGTGGTGGAAAGCTTATAGGTAACGCAATAAAGAGAAAGCTTGTTGATGAAGTGTGTCTTTATTTTGCACCGTTGATATGCGGACAAAAGTGTACGCCTTTCGCAGATGTTAAATTGTCTGAATCCGGAAGTTTATCTGAAATTGAATTTAAGTCTCTAGACGATAATTTTAGGATCAGAGGAACTATCAATTCATAGATTAGTTAATCGAATTGATTTCCTTGATTGACTCTTCTAGGAGGTCATCATTTATATCGATTAAATTGGCTTTTTCTGGAAAGCATCCGTCCTTCACGTCCTTGATGTACTCACTAAAAGCATTAATGCGCTCTTCTTGTAATCGATTCTTTTCAGAAAGAAAATCTCGATACGCTTTAGCGTGCCTAGGAATTTTTTCGTCATAATCACCTAGAATATCATCTGAAAAAAGAAACTGCGTGTCGCAATTAGGACCCGACCCTAAGGACATTAGTATCATAGATGTTTTAGATGATAAAAATGTGGCTAATTTTTCAGGTACTACTTCGATCTCGGCTGCATAAGCTCCAGCGTTTTCCAACTCTTTCATTTTTACATAGAGACTCTTAGCCTCTTCGGCGGTCTTGCCAATCGCTCTATAACCAGTCCAAGTAACGTGCCTTGGAATCATGCCTAGATGACCGACCACAGGTATTTGCTCATTACTCATTTTCTCAATGATATGTGTACTTGCTGAGCAATAAACAGAGCTAGCTCCAATTTCTAAAGCTTTAAAAGCAATTTTTATAGCTTCCTCTGAACTCGCTAATCCATGTGGTGTGGCCACTGAAATAAAACTATTAGGTGCTGCTTCAATGATCCTGGGAAGTCGTAGTTGTGCTTCTAGAGAATCAAAACTACAACTCATTAGGTCTACTCCAGCTAATTCAGCGGCTTGAGCTTCCTCAGGAGATTTTACATGGATATGTGTAAGGCACCGTTTCCCCTTTAACTTTTGTAAATCATAAACAGTGTATTTTTTTCTAGGTCTTAACATTTTAGTCGGAAGTTAAATTTTTAGATAATTTTATTAAACTTGAAGCTTACCCATTTTCCTTTGCAATATAATTTAGGTACAGACAATCCATTTTTTTGAGCAGTTTGCAGAACGCTATTATGATGTTCTTCTAATATTCCTGAAAGTAAAAGATATCCGTTATCAGCAACTCTATTCCAAATTTTCTTTAAGTTAGGATTAAGAACGTTTGCAAAAATATTGGCAGTAATAACGTTCCATGAAGCTCCCTTTTTAGGAGACCAATCAAATAAGTCTTGCTCATAAATATTAATTTTATTTCGTAAATTGATGATCACATTACGTTTCGCAATAGCAATCGCTTCAGGATCAAAATCAAAACCTTCAACCTTAAAGGCTCCCATCAAACTTGCGGTTATGGGTAATATTCCTGTTCCTAATCCAATATCACAGAATGACCATTTTTCATTTCCCTTTTGATATTCTTTAGCAATGTCAACTAACATTCGTAAGCATGTTGATGTGGTTGCATGATCTCCAGTTCCAAATGCTAGAGCCGCTGGTATTGAGATAACTATTTTCTTTGGATATTGTCTTTTAATTTTGTTTATTTGTTTTGCGTCTGAGTTGTCAGTGATTAGAATTTTATCTCTTATCTTTATTAGTGGTCGATTAGATGAAGCATTGATTTTAGCCCAATTTTTATATTCTAATTTATTAACCTTACCCCCTAATTCTTTCTTTAATATTTGAGCTTCCTTTTTATTTTTTAGGTAAACTTCGATATGTAATTTTTTGGACCCTGATAACTTTCTAATAACGGCATTAGTCTGACCCATATTTAAAAAACGCTCTTCAATAGAACTTTGTTCATTAGCAGAAATTATCTTTGACCAAACTAACATTGATTTAATGTTGAGGGTTTAGTTGGTCTGCAGTTGATCAACAATTTAAAGTTTGATGGAAAATGGAGCGGGTGATGAGATTCGAACTCACGACTTCAACCTTGGCAAGGTTGCGCTCTACCCCTGAGCTACACCCGCTTTTCCATGTGCGGGTAGGGATTTTAGCCTTCAAAGGTTGGTCTTCAAGAAGTTTTTAGTCTGATTGATTGCCGAATAGTCTCAAATACTAGAATAATAGGATAAATAGATAGATTAATTCATTGTTATATTTCTATCTTATGAGAAATCCCTTGGAATTTTTTTAACTAAGGAATTTGCTTCGGAATGATTCGGAATAACCATTTTATTTTGATTCCATTCAAGTTTTTTACCGTGGAAACGATTCGCAATGTTACCCAATAGAGTTGTTTCTGTAAGCGGTACAGCAAAACCAAAGTTGGATGTGGTGGCGTCTTTGCCAAGGCAAGCATCAATGAAGGAATGATAATGACTTCGACCTTTAAGCTTAGGTCTTTCGATACCTTGATTTTTGGAATATGGAACTAATTGAGGTCCACCAACATGAGGTAAGAGTAAGTTGCCCGTTTCACCAATGAATAAACTACCACTGCCAGGTAATTGCCTTTCATCTTTTTCGAAACCTGCAAGTTTTCTGGGTGGTTTTTTTCCGCCATCATACCAAAAAACTTTAAGCGATTTTCCGGTTGTCCATTTTGTGCCTGGAAAATCATATTCATAAGTTGCCCAATCAGGCCAATTTTCTGAATGAATTTTTTCGTCATTTGCCCATCTTTCTGGTACGCCAGTTGTGATAACGCTTTTAGGAGCTGTAAGTTCGAGTGCTTTAAATGGTGAATCCATTATGTGGCACATGAAATCTCCAATTGGACCAGTGCCAAAGTCTTGCCAGCCTCGCCAATTGAAAGGGTGATATATTCCATTTTTGTAAGGTCTTTCTGGAGCTACTCCTAGCCATTTATCCCAGTCAAGATTTTTGGGAACAGGGTCCTCGCCAGCAGGCCTTCCGCTACCAGGGAAAGTAGCGCCAGCCCATGCATGAACTTCTTTTATTTTTCCTATTACACCATTTTGAATTAAGATAACCGCGGAGCGATATTCGATGCTTGATTGAATTTGGTTTCCCATTTGAGTAACGACACCACTTTTCTTTGCCCATGCCCCCATTGCTCTAGCTTCTGATATTTCGTGGGCCAATGGCTTTTCGCAGTAAACATGTTTGCCCTTTTTCATGGCAGCTATTGATACACTGGCATGCATATGATCAGGAATAGCGACTTGAACTGAATCAATTCTATCACCTTCAGATTCCAGTAAATCTCTCCAATCTTGATACTTTCGAGCATCAGGAAATTTAGCCGCAGCCTTAGCCATCCTTGATGTGTCAACATCACAAATGGCTGTAATGTTTACATTTGGATGTGTCGCAATATTACTCAAATCACTCCACCCTTGACCATCTGTTCCCACTACCGCGTGATTGATCTTACCATTCGGCGAAGCTGAGGAAGCTAAATTTGGTATTATGAGAGGCGCCGCAGTAAGCGCTGAGGTGTTTCTGAGAAAATTTCTGCGAGTTTGACTAAATTTTGACATATTTCTACAATGAAATGAAATGTTAAAGTGTGCGAGTAAATTCGGATCTTTAAAGTTATAGAACCACGATTTGATGTTATCTACAAAATGGCTATGCTTTTCCTTTGAAGCTCATGTCTGATAAATTAGCCGAAATAATAGCGCATAAGAGAAAGGAAATAGAACCTCTTTTACTTAGAGCAGATAAGCTTCGTTATGCCGCACTTGAAAGAAACGAATTTCGCTCATTATCGTCTTCGATTGATTTAGGTTCCGAAAAGTTAGGGCTAATTGCTGAAGTGAAGAAATCGTCACCGTCTGCAGGAGTCATTGCAAAGGAATTTGACCCTGTGTTGCAGGCAAAAAAATATGCAGCGGCTGGAGCTAGTGCGATTTCTGTACTTACAGATGAAAAGTTCTTTGGCGGCAGGCTAGAATATTTAGTCAAGATTAGACAAGAAGTAGAAATTCCAATTTTAAGGAAAGATTTTATTATCAATGAAGCGCAAATTTACGAAGCCTCTGTAGCTGGAGCTGATGCCATTCTTTTAATCGTAGCCGCCTTAGGCCAAGACGAATTGAAGCGACTTCTGGATTGTGCCTATACCTATCAGCTTGAAGTTTTGATGGAAGTTCATGATCTAAAAGAGTTGGAAAGAGCTTTGGATACAGACGTAAAAATTATTGGTGTAAATAACAGAAATCTTAAAACATTTGAAGTGGATCTGAAAAACACTGAAAAGATAAGTGAAGAAGTTCCAGAGGATATCTTTTTTGTGAGCGAAAGTGGAATTAAAACTCCCGAAGATGCTGCTCTCGTGGCCGGCTGGGGAGCTGATGCTGTTTTAGTTGGAGAAAGCCTTATGCGTACAGATGACGTCAATCTAGCAGTTAAGGAAATAATGGAATCAGTGCCAGACTAATTAGACTTAAAGAGTTTTTTTAGAACCTTTAATCTTTCTGGTTTTTTTTCGAGATTCTTTGATAGCCTGACATGGGAATGTATTTGGCAATAATCTTTTGGAATTGAGTCATAGGGAATCTTTTCAAGATAACTATTTCCACTTCGAATGCATTCTTTTGATGCTCGTTTTCCGCTTATTCTACAAAGCTTCAATTGACTCATTGGAATTGGAGGGATCATGCTTTCTGCTGTATATCCAAACTTTTCACATTCTTGCATAATTTTTGTCCATATAGGCAAAGCGACGTTGCTTCCATAAGCCTCCTTTAAAATTGTTTTTGGCTTGTCTAACCCAACCCAAACTCCACAAGTGACCCTACTGGAAAAGCCAACAAACCAAGTATCTTTTGAATCATTTGTAGTTCCTGTTTTCCCGCCCACTTGCTTTTTGTAGCCTAGGGATTTTGCACCTGAGCCTGAGCCATTTTTAGACATTACTTTTTCAAGCGCCATGCATGTCATTGTTATAGGTCCTGAGGAAATCGCTGGATATGTTTGTGCAGCAGCTTTGTAAAAAGTCTGTCCATTGATGTCATCAATTGAGCGTATTGTGAATGATGGCGCCCTTCTTCCATAGTTGGGGAAAATAGTATATGCGCTGGTTATTGATTGGAGGTCTGAATTTACATTGCCCAGAAATATTTGGGGGTTTGGATTTGAAATTTTAAGTCCAACTTTATCAGAGAGCATTTTTACATTATGCACACCCGCTATTTTTCCAATTCTCGCTGACATTGTATTTCTAGATTTGTAGAGTCCAAAACTAGCAGTTTGAAAGCCGTAGGATTTCATATCATGGTTGCGCGGCATCCAATTTTTTTCAGAATCTTCGATTTCATTTCTTTTTATTGGTCCATCGTCAATTAACGACCCAGGCATTAAACCTTGATTGAAGGCGGCGGTATAAACGAAAGGCTTAAAAATTGAACCCAATGGTCTTTTTGCATTAATGGCCCTATTAAATTGTGAATCATTAATGTCTCTACCTCCGACTATCGTGAGTACTGCTCCAGTTTTATTGTCCATTATAACAACCGCACCTTGGAGGTAATCTGGCGCTTTCTTTAGTTTACTTGAATTGTATTGGGTTTTAGTTGTATGCGAGTATCCTGGCTTTTTCTCAACGGCTTGAAGGCCGCTCTCTAATATTTTTTCAACTGTATTTTGAAGTCGAAGGTCAATGCTTGCATGAATTTCAAGCCCTCCATCTTCAGTATTTGATTCGCTTAAAGCATTATTAAGCTCTCTTTGAATTGCGTCCATGGCATAACTTTTTACTGTCTCTTTTTTATTCAAATTTTGTGGAAGAATTTGTACACCCGTAAGCATTGCGTTTTGAAATTCATTCCTAGTGATTATTTTCTCTTCATGCATTCGGTGTAGAACAGTCTTTCTCTGTTCGTTTGCATCTTCAAAATTTCTAAATGGAGAAAAACGATTTGGTCCTCGAATGATTCCAGCAAGCATTGCGGCTTCACTTAAATTCATATCCATGGCTCTTTTTCCAAAGTACGAAAGGCTTGCGTTTTCGATTCCATAAATGCCAGAACCAAAAAAGATTCTATTCATATAAAATTCTAGGATTTGGTCTTTGCTATATTCATTTTCTATTCTTCTGGCCAGTTGTGCTTCAATTAATTTTCTGTGGAGAGTTTTTTGACTCATCAATTCACTAAAACTATTTCTAGCTAGTTGCATTGTAATAGTACTGGCGCCTTCTCTCTTGTTTTTGAAAACGTTTCTATATAGTGCTCTTAAAATCCCAGTCGGATCTATACCTTTGTGCTCATAGAAACGAACATCTTCTCTAATAATAAGCGCTTTCTTAAAGTCGTTTGATACTTCATTGAGTGGCACAAATCTCAGCTTAGATCCATGAATTTTACCAATTTCATTTCCACGGCAGTCATATACGATGGAAGGTAAAGGCATCCTGCCTAATTGCTTGAGGTCATAACTCTTGGCTAAAATGCCATATACTGTTAGGACGATTCCACTGGATATAAAAGTTAACAAGGTGGCCAGGATAGCCGTCTTGAAGAGGGCAAAGGTGACAACTAAGTGTCTTCTCCTCTTTTTATGCATTTTATGGATTAGAATTTAAGGGGATAAAAACAACAAGTTTACTTAATCTACTTAAAATTCAAGTAAACTTAACATTACTGAATCATCATGCTTGAGACTTAACTATTAAGAGTGTCATAATTTGATCATGATTAAATTTATTCCATGGCGTTTTATATTGATACTAGGATTAATTAATCAATTAGTTGCCGCTCCACTTGCTCTGAAAAATGGACAACTACCCGATGATATCAGGCTCTTACCATTAAAAGATTTAAACGGCTATTTCCCCTTTGACCCTCCTTCTTCAAAAACAGAGTGGAAAAAAAGATCTTCTAAAATTAGACACGAGTTAAGAGTAGCCGCTGGACTTTATCCAGAGCCTACACGTTCTCCTTTAAATGCTGTTGTCAGAGACAAAAAAAACTGTGGGGATTTTACTATCGAAAAAGTTTTTATTGAGACGCTCCCTGGTTTTTTTCTAACAGGAACTCTTTACAGGCCTAACTCAAAAATGGAAAAAAGACCTGGTATTTTATGTCCACACGGTCATTGGAAAGATGCACGTTTTTACGACGCTGGTGAATCAAAAGCAAAAAAAGAGATTAAGATTGGTGCCGAAAATAATTTAGATAGTGCAAGAAATCCATATCAAGCTCGTTGTATTGGCTTGGCTCGACTCGGATGCACAGTTTTTCAATATGACATGATGGGTGATTCTGATAATCATCAGATTTCCCATGAGATTACTCACCGGTTCGCCCGCCAGAGACCTGCAATGATCGCGAAGAAAGAGTGGGGGCTCTATAGTCCTCAAGCCGAATCTCATCTTCAAAGCATTTTAATGCTTCAGACTTGGAATTCCATTAGGGCAATAGATTTTGTTCAAACGCTGGAGGATGTTGATCCTGATAGGATAGGGGTGACTGGTGCCAGCGGTGGTGGTACTCAAACGTTCATGGTCTCAGCACTTGATTCTAGAGTAAAAGTTTCAATGCCAGCTGTTATGGTTTCTACCGCAATGCAAGGTGGCTGCACATGTGAAAACGCATCACTTCTTAGGGTTAATGAAGGAAATGTGGCTTTTGCTGCTTTGTTTGCACCTAAGCCACTTGGCCTAACTACCGCCAATGATTGGACCAAAGAAATGACTACAAAAGGTTTTCCTCAATTAAAAAAAACTTACGAAGTCCTAGGATACCCTCAAAACGTCATGCTTCATAATCGTATAGAATTTGACCACAACTACAATCTACCCTCAAGAAGATCTATGTATAGATGGTTCAATAGACACTTAAGCCTTGGACATGAAAAACCTGAAATTGAAAAACCTCACAAAAGGTTGACCAAAGAGGTATTGACTGTTTGGGATAAAGACTATCCAATGCCCTCCGGAGGGGAAGATTTTGAGATTGAATTACTAAATTATCTAACTGAAGACATTAATAAAAAAATTATTAATGACTCCAAGGTTGCAAGGAAAGGTTGGGAGGCAGTTCTTGGTTTGGACTCAGAGAGAAATAATGACGTTGAGTGGGAATTAACATTAAAAAATCAAGAAGATCAATATGTGGAAATGTGTGGTCTTATTAACAACAAAACTAGTAAAGAAAGCATCCCGGCGCTTTTTCTTTATCCAAAGAATTCATGGAATAAAAGAGTTGTTATATGGTTAAACGCATTGGGTAAAAGTGGACTCTATAAAAGCGGTGCAAGCTCGTCTGAGCTGAAGGAAGATGTTTTAAATGTTTTAAGTCAGGGAACTGCGGTTTGTGGTATAGACCTTTTTATGCAAGGTGAATTTTTAAAGGATGGTAAGCCTATTGAAGTTACAAGAACCGTAGCGAATAAGCGACAAGCCGCAGCCTACACTCTTGGTTATAATTATAGTCTCTTTGTTAAGCGTGTAAGAGATATTCTAACAACAATCAGTATGATTGAATCTAATAATCATGGAGCAAATCATATTGATCTTATTGGTCTCCAAGGAGCCGGTCATTGGGCAGCGGCAGCAAACTTTTTGTCTAAAAACCTAAACAGAGTTGTTATTGAAACGGGAGGTTTTGAATTTATTAATATAAACAGTATAAGGCACCCAGATTTTCTTCCGGGGGCGGCTCGTTATGGTGACATTAAAGCTTTAATATCTTTAGCAAAAACTAATCCTTGGGTTGTTGATGATAAAGGACTTCCCGATTGGATAAAAGATTAGTGTATTAGTTATTCTCCAAATATAACAGGCCCCCCATCCGTAGGGTTTAAAGACCGTAGTTTATTAACGCAAGAAATAATAATTTCTGATGCTTGATCAATTTCTTCTTCATTATTCATTGAAGAAACTGACAATCGGACACTGGATAAGGCCCTTTGATTGGTGTGACCCATGGCTGTCATTATTCTAGAGGGCTCTCTTTTTCCAGTACTGCAAGCAGAGCCACTAGCTATGCACAAACCTTTTTCATTAGTCAGTATTAATAAATCTCCAGCATCTATGTTATCAAAGCTAAGGTGAGAAGTATTAGGGAGCCGATGTTGAGGGCAACCGTTTCGATAAACACCATTAATTGAACTTAGGATATTATTTTCTAGTCTGTCTCTGAGTGTTGCTAATTTTTTTTCTCCGCCCGAAATTAATCTGTTTGTTGCAAGCTCTGATGCTTTACCAAGTCCAATAATTTGCGCCACGGCTTCGGTCCCTGCTCGTTTTCCATTTTCTTGGCCACCACCAATAAAAAATGGTGAAAAAGGTGCTCCTGTCCTAACAAAGAGGGCGCCGACACCTTTGGGTGCATGAAATTTATGGCCCGAAATGGATAGAAAATCTATCGGACTTTTATTCACATCTATTGAAATTTTTCCAATAGCATTTACTGCATCCGTATGAAATAAAGCATTTTTTTCATGAGTAATTTTAGCTGCCTCATAAATGTCCTGACAAATGCCCGTTTCATTGTTAGCCCACATTATTGTCACCAGAGCCGTATCTTCACGGATAGCATCGCGTAAGTCGTTTAATTCAATGAGGCCATCTTTGTTTACTGGTAGTTCTGTTATTTCAATGTCGGGCATCATTGAGCGAGCAAACAAGATGATAGCTGAATGCTCAACGGATGAAGTAACGATGTGCCGCTTCCCTGAATTATTCTTCAATGCAGAAAAGATTGCAGTATTATCGGATTCAGTTCCACAAGACGTAAAAATGATCTCCTCAGTTTTTGAGTTTATTAATTGTGACAACTGGTTGCGGGCTTGACTAACAGCCTCATTACTATTCTTGCCTAAATCGTAACCTGTTGAAGGGTTTCCAAATTCATCTTTTAGAAAAGGTTCCATTGCCTCAAAGACTTCAGAATGAACTTTAGTTGTGGCGTTGTTGTCTAGATAAATCACGAGAAATATTTATTGATTCACTGGTCGCTAGGTTCAAAATTTTGACTCTTGTTATCGAGAATTGCAAGTGCTTCTGCTACTAAGAATAGAGAGCCTGCAATAAGGATATTGTTTTTAGATTCTTTTGCAATTTCAATGGCTTTTAAAACTGAGTTCTCTTTTTCTACTCGAATATTTTCTGAGACATGTCTAATAACTTCATTATAACTCGCTAATGTTCTTGGAGTTTCTGGTTTAGTTACAATTAAGCGAGATGCTACTTTTTCAATTGGACCAATTATTGATTTTAGATCCTTGTTTGCTGCTGAGGCAAAGATTACAGTAGCTTTATTATCACCATAAATTTCATTCCAAGTTGAAATTAAGGCTATTGCTCCTTCTTTATTGTGCGCGCCATCAACGACAATATCAAACCCTCCTCTTTGAGGGAATCGTTCAAATCGACCTCTCCAAACCGTTTTAGCGATGCCTTCAAAGCAGCTGTCAGTACTAATACTTTTGGAGAATTTCTTTGCTGTTGCAATCGCTAGTGTTGCATTTGCTTTTTGGTGTTCTCCTTTCAAAGGTATTTTTTTGAAATTCAGTGAACTATCTACGAATTCTATACTTGAATTAAGTTCATTACATCGTGATTCTAGAATGGCTTTTGCTTCGATGTTTTGCTGAGCAGAGATGACAGGTTTGCCTGGTTTAATAATGCCCGCTTTTTCACTAGCGATTTCGGCGATGCTGTCTCCAAGTATATGTTGGTGGTCTAGGCTGATTGGTGTTATGACGCAGACATTAGGTTGTACAACATTGGTTGAGTCAAGCCGCCCTCCCAAACCAACTTCAATTATTGCAACATCTACTTTTTCGTCTGTAAAAAATTTCAATGCTAAAGCAGTTACAATTTCAAAGAAAGTAGGCTCTTCATCCCATTTGCTAACTAGGTTTTTGATTACGTTTATTCTTTTAGCAATTTCAATTTCAGTTATTGGTTTTCCACTGATGCGAATACGTTCACAGAATGAAATAAGATGAGGTGAGGTGAATAGACCAGTTTTATATCCGCTTTGCTGGAGAATTGAATCGATGAATGCACAAGTTGAACCTTTACCATTTGTTCCTGCTACATGAATAATTGGTATATTAGTTTCATGTATTCCTATAGACTTTAGGAGTTTGACTATATTCTTAAGGCCAAGCTTTATTCCTGACTCTTGTCGACCATAAAGCCACTTTCTTGCTTTTTCATATTCCATTGTTTAATAAGAATTTTCAGCAATGGAATATGGAACTAAGGTAATAAATAACCAAGTATACTGGCCAATCGATCACGCATTTCACGCCTTTCGACAATCATATCAACTAAACCGTGTTTATGCATGAACTCGGCAGTTTGAAATCCCTCAGGCAGTTCTTGGTGAGTGGTCTCTTTTATGACTCTTGGCCCAGCAAAACCAATCATACATCCAGGTTCTGCAAGAATCATATCTCCCAAAGTAGCAAAGCTGGCTGTAACACCTCCAGTAGTTGGATGCGTTAAGACTGAAATAAACGGAAGACCGGCCCTGTCATGAACGGCAAGAGCTCCACTCGTTTTAGCCATTTGCATAAGGCTCAGTATGCCTTCATGCATTCTGGCGCCACCAGATGCCGAGACAATTATGATTGCTGTTTTTTCTTTTGTTGCTAATTCGATGGCCCGCGTGATTTTTTCTCCGACGACTGAACCCATGCTTGCTCCAAGAAACCGAAAATCCATTACCGCTAGGACTACTGGGTGACCGATAATTTTCCCTCTGCCTGTAATGATGGCCTCTGAGAGTCCAGTAAGTTTTTGATATTTTGTCAGCTTATCTTTATAACCTTTGAAATTTAATGTATCCACGCTGGCCATTCCTTTTTCAGTTTCATCAAAAGTGCCTGGGTCAGTGATTGAGTCGATTCTCTCTGGGGCACTGAGAGTAAAGTGATGGTTACAATGAGGACATACCCTTAGGCTCTTTTTGAGTTCAAGTTCATGAATAACTTCACCGCAACCAATACATTTGTGCCAAAGCCCTTCAGGCATATCACGCTTTTTATCTGCGTTGCCTCGGAAAGGGGGTTTCTTAAAAATCGCCATGTCTTAGAATTAATAATATTTAAAGAATCTAACTCACCGATCTTCTAAGGACAACCTTCTTCGAGCATCATTCTTTGAGATTATAAAGTAGACTTCCTTTGTCTAATTGTGATCCATAACATCGCGAGTGTGCCTGTTAATAACACGCCTAATAATGGAATAAGGCCTTCTTTTAGATCAGATCCTATGTACGGAAGTAAGAAGTTTTTATCGTACCGAGTTGGTATATTTGAGTGGTAATCGTAGGTTTTTACGCAAAAAACCCACCCAGAGTGGAGTCCTATACTTAACCAGATAGAAGAAGTTTTTATTCTTGCCCACCCTAGAACAAGACCAACTACAAAAAGTGTGGCAAATCCCTTTGCAATAAAGATTGGGTTTTCAAACTGGCCAAAGATTTGTCCAACAGTCCAGAACCCAGTTCCAAAGTGGATGTCACCATCTTCTAGCCTTGCGCAATTCAAAGGAGGTTTGAGGAAATGAATGATAGCAAAGAAGAAAGAGATAAAAATCAAAGTTGAGAAATTACTAGCAGTTCTTTTTACAGCACCGAAAAGAAAACCTCTAAATAAATATTCTTCTATCAATGACACAGTTATTGCCGAAACCATGAATTTTAAAATAATGCGAAAACTAAAAGAATTCGTTTTCTCAAAGATTCCCATTTGAAAATATACGATACCAAAGATAAATAAAATGCCTGCAGCGAGGATAAAACCAACACTCAACTCCGAGAGGCGGTTTGGATTTTTTGCAAGGCCAAGGTCTGTCTTTTTTAATTTCAGTGACCGAATTAAAGGGTAAAGGCAAATCAGAGCGCCGATAAGCATTGATCGATTAAAATAACGTCCAAAATGGGCATTATCGAGTTTACTATTTAGCCATACTCCTGCGTCACCGAAACTTGGGAGTACTCTTAATTGTACTATTGCTTTACATCCGTGATACAAAAATGGTGCTAAAGCTGCTCCTATAATTAGAGAACCTAAGAACCATGCTAATAATTTTAGAATGTCTGATCTAATAATTTTCAGCATATTGACAGATTATTTGTTAGACTGAAGTCCCATTGATGCTTGATGACAAATCCTTTGTTAAATATTAAACTAGATTATATGAAAATTCATGATTGGAAAGACCGCACGGAGACTGGAGAAAACCGCTTATGGAGAGCCACAAAGCATGGCGGTGAATGGAAATTTATGTCTAGACTTCAAAAATCTGAAGAAGGTTGGACAGGTCATGAGAGTATGAGTGTTGAGGATTTGAGCGTTTTCCGTGAAGTTCTTTTCAACAAGTATCAGCGTCGAAGAATTCCTTGGGAGGACGTATTAACTATTGATAAAATGATCGAGGAAGCTTAATCCTCAATTATATTTTATTAATAGATGAGTATAACAACTAAGAGAGGTGACAAGGGTGAAACTGATTTGATGTTTGGTAGACGTGTTTCCAAAGATCATTTAAGAATCATAGCTGTTGGAGAAGTAGATGAGCTGAATGCTAGTCTGGGTATAGTGAGAGTATTCTCGAATGATGATTCAGATTTTAGAAATAAGATTGAAGCAGTTCAGAAGGATTTGATTATACTAATGGGAGAGATAAGCACTCTTCCTGAAGACATAGAACTCTATAAGGAAAAAGGCTTTGAGTGTTTTGGATCTGAGCGTGTACAAAATTTAGAAAAATGGATTAAAGACATTGAGGATAGAGACATTTCCTTAGATGGGTGGGCATTGCCTGGATCAAGTGGTTTGCATGTCTCAGCACACTTGGATTACTCTAGAACCATTTGCCGCCGAGCAGAACGGGGATGCATAAAATTAGAGGATGGTTTAGGTGAATCAGTGATAATTTATTTGAACCGACTTTCTGATCTTCTTTGGCTTATGGCTAGAGATAAAGATTCGACGTCTCCTTCCTAACGTTAGCTCTTTTGCTAACAATTAATCTTGGATCAATTCTTCCATCATTTCTTTATTATTTCGGATTTTTTTCACTTCACGCTCAATTTTTTCTGCTGCGATTTGTATGTCAGTCAGTTTTTTCTTTTTTGAGACGTTACCCTTGGGAGGTGAGACTTTAAATTCTCTGACAAGTTTGCCAAAATCTTGAATTGAATCAGCGTAAGACCATACGCGCTTATCAAGTTTTAATCTCACTCTTTTTAGATCACTTATGACTATTCCTAAATCATCGTCAGCTAGTGAATCTTCCGGGTCAGTGCCTGACCTAGCAGCTTCTATGAGGGTAGATGCGAAATTTTCTGTTTTTTCTAGTGACCCCATCAATGAAAGTGTTCTTGGGGATTTTCCTGTAGCTACTTCAAGAGCAAGATTTGCCGATAAGTGGTTAGGAGCAAGTTTTAGGATTTCACGGAGTTTTTTTTGTACTTGAGTATTTTTCAGGATTGCAGACTTATGACGAAAAATTGCTGACTGCACCTTAGAAAATTCTTCAATTGATTTTATGATAGAATCATCTTTTTCAATAAATGCAATTTTGGATGCTTCATTAAAATTAGTAACTGTAAATACCTGTATTCGTGAAATGGTTTTAATACCATTGAGTAAAACAAGATCAGAAAGAGATCGTGAATTTTTTGCAGGAATAGCAACAATTTTACATTCTTTACTAAAGGCTCCCCGAACTTTGGCAGGAATTCCCCCAACTGGTTGTATGCTTCCATCAGCATTCATATCACCTGTAATGGCGAAAAATGGATCTATTTTTTTTCCACTGACTAAAGAGTCCAATAAAAGAGCGCAACATATTGCTGCAGAGGGGCCATCTTTAGAAGTGAACCTATCTTCAAATGCGATTTCGATATCATAGCCTGAGGGCCATGCCTGGTGTCTTACTCTTAGAAACTTGATAACTTCCTTGAGTGCACCGTCCATATTGTTTCCAACTTTTTGGTTGAACCGGATTTTAAGAGGACTGGCTTTATTTTCTAATGAAGTTGCTGTTGCATTCATTTGTGAGGCTTTGCCGGCAAAGTCACCATTGGATAATGGTTGGACTAACAAACCCTTAAGTTTGCTTTGCCTTAATTGAAGCTCTTGAGAATCAGCAAAACCACTTACTTGATGTAAGAAAATAAATGTTAATATGATGGCCTTGCTGCGCATTGGGATATTTTTTGCAAAAGCGTTTTTTCTTAGAATTTGATGCTTTGTAATGAAAAGAAAAGCTTAATGAAGATGAATATTTTGGTAAACATGGAATTAAATTTATAAAAGTCCCCGTATTTTTAGTTTTTTAATCACAAATTGTGATTAAAAAAATTACATGATAAGCATGCATGAAATTCCAACCAATTTTTCATAAATAACTTACTATTAGCAACTTATAATTATTCATAGCGATATTTTTGTATCGTTATGAAATTCTAAATTAACTTTAAAATGAACAAGACGAAATTTCGTGAATGCTAACCTTTAGAGAGGATATTATCATTATACCATCCTCATACTCAAAGGCTAACTCCCCAACCCGATAAAAAAATGAAAAGTCCTTTTTTGCTAACCGCGATTATCTCTCTGATTATTATACCCTCTCAATTACTCAAAGCTGAGCAGGTCGTCATTAACGAGATTATGTATCACCCTAAGGAAGGGGGGCATGAGTTCATAGAAATAGAAAACCTTACGTCATCTCCATTTGATATTGCGCTTTGGAAACTCACTGGCGCAGTGGATTTTGAGTTTCCTGATTTTAGTTCAGCATCTTCAAGAAATACATTCCTCAAAGCTTTTGAAAGGATTGTTATTTGCGATACGGACCCTGGAACTTTTAGAAATACTTATGGATTGCCTTCAGCAGTTCGTGTTTTTGGCCCATGGAAAGGGAATCTCAGTAATACTGGTGAAAGAATTACATTAGAAGATAAAAATGGAACTACAAGGTGTACGGTTAGATATGATAATAAAGGAAGTTGGCCCGTTGCTGCTGCAGGTGGAGGGCACAGTCTAATTCTTTTTGACGACAGTCGAGCCATCGACGATTATCGCTTGTGGAGAGCTAGTTCTAGTATCGATGGAACGCCAGGATCACCTGAACCCGCTGCGGCAGAGGAGCCATATTCCAATCCTGAAGTGGATCTGAGCGTAGGAATTCCTTACATCGAATATGCGGATGCATGGGATTTTAATGATCAAAATATAAATCTTGGAACAACATGGAAAAATTCTAATTATAATTACTCTCATCCTGGATGGACTAGAGAAAATGCTGGTGATAACGAAGGAGGGCTATACGGCTTCGAAAGCTCAGCTCTTCCAGCGCCAGGGCTTAGAACTCCACTCCTTAACAGTTCTGATGGCGCAAATCATATTAGTTATTATTTTCGTAAAGAGTTTACTTACAATGGATCGACCTCTGGTGTTCGGCTTACTATTGATTTAATTAATGACGATGGATGTGGGTTTTGGCTAAATGGTCAATGGATTGGTGGTGTTGCAACTTCTAGTGGAGCTAGCCATACAACGACTGCAGAAAGAGTTGTTACTAATGCTGCAGAAGAACTGGGAGTTATCTCGTTAGCCAACCCTCCACTAGTTAACGGTAAAAATGTTATTGCTGCTGCAGGTCGGCAAACAAGTAATTCTAGTTCAGATTTCATCTTTGGTGCAAAAGTAAGCCTTTCTGCACCAAGCGCGCCTACCGTTGTTATTAATGAAATCCTTCCTTCGAATAATGAATCGGGTTTTGTTGAGTTCTATAATCCCACCAATCAGAGTGTTAACCTCAGTAATTGGTATATTAGTGATAGGGCTTCAAATCTGACTAAGAAAAGGATACCGGGCAATATCACGATAGCTTCTGGTGAGTTTGCTTCTGTCAGTTTTAGTGAATCATCCCTTGGTGTTGCTGCAACCACGACTGTTTATTTAACAAAGCCAGATGGTAATACTGTTGCTAATGCAGTTAGCACTCAAATGCCTTTAGATGGTAGATCACTTGGAAGAAAGCCTGCTGGAGGTGGGTCTTGGTTTCTTTTCACTTCGCCAACACGTGATTTGCCAAACGAGAGCTCTAGTGGTCTTGGGAAAAATTTGAAAATCAATGAAATTCATTACAATGAAGAAGGTGCTGTGGATTGGGTAGAGCTGGCTAATCTTGGTCAATCGTCTATTTCAATTCAAGGTCTATCGTTAACTAGTAAAAATGATTTTTCTGATAAGGTTGAATTAGGAGGGTCGATTCTTGCGAATAAATTTGCCGTTATTCCTACTCAGTTTGATTCCTCTGGTAACTCTTTTAAGCTGTTCTTAATTGATTCATCAAATACGGTTTTAGATGCTTGTTCGGTTAGTTTGGAAGATGGCCAGAGTTTTCTTCAAGCATATCCTGACGGTTCTGGGGATTTCTTTCTAGGTTTTTCAGGTACTAGGAATGCGCCTAATGATCCCGAGCGTTTTTCAAATATTGTTATCAATGAATTGATGGTTGAGCCGGTTAGTGGTGAGAGAGATGGTGAATTTATAGAGCTTTTCAATAAAGGTAATGAGTCCATTGATTTGAGTGCTTGGGGTTTTACTCATGGGGTGGATTATAATTTTCCTGGTGGCACTATTCTTCCAGCTAATGGTTATTTAGTTGTAGCGGCAAACCCTGAAATAACATCTGCTGCATTCCCTAATGCTACAGTTCTGGGTCCTTATTTGGGTAATCTTGCTAATGGAGGTGAATTCATTCGCTTAGCTGATCAGTGGGGAAATACGGTTGATAAACTGCATTATCATACTGGAGGTGACTGGCCAAGGTTAGCTGCTGGTGGAGGAAGTTCCTTAGAATTAAGGCATCCAGATATGGATAATGCAGATCCCTCTGCATGGGCAGATTCAGATGAAAGCAACAAATCAAGTTGGCAGAGTTTTAATATTAGCGAGCAGTATCAGCAGTTAACTACACGTGGATCTACTAGTGATTACGAGGAATTACATATTTTTGCAGTTGGAGATGCTCATCTTGCTCTCCGAAATGTTGCGTTAACAAGAAACAATAGCACTACAAATATATTACCTGGTGGTGGAGAAACCGTTTCTCATAATGGAAGCGGTTCTAATGGTTGGCTTTGTCAGGGCACTCATCACGCTAGTGATAAATTTGGCAGTGAGTTTCACATTATATCATCAGGTCATGGAGATAATAAAGCTAACAGGTGTGAAATTGATATTACTCAGATCTCTAGAAATGATAATTTAAGATTTACGTGTCAGGCTCGTTGGATTTCCGGCAAACCAACT